>CALBIE010000205.1 GCA_937893495.1 uncultured Verrucomicrobiales bacterium
GCCTTCGTCGGCGGTCGGCCGGGCATGATTTCCGCAGCCACCGGCGCGATGGCGGTCGTCGTTGTTGGTCTCATTGCGATACACGGCATCGGCTACCTGATCCCGGCGGTTATTCTTTGCGGAGTTTTTCAAATAGTCGTGGGAATGTGCCGACTGGGGAAACTGATCCGCCTGGTCCCCCATTCGGTGATGCTGGGTTTTGTCAACGGACTGGCCATGGTGATCTGCATGTCTCAGTTCGGCAGTTTCAAGACTCTGGGCACTGATGGCGAATTGGCCACGATTTCGGGTGGCCCGCTGGCGCTGATGCTCATTCTGGTTGGACTGACCATGGCCATCATCGCCTACCTTCCAAGGCTTACGAAGGCGGTCCCAAGTTCGCTGGCGGCGATCCTTGTCGTGACCGGGTATCGTTCGCTGAACAAACGGCTGCACCTGCGGCACCTCTCGGGCGACTGCCGGAACCTGCTCGGTCGGGCGGATGACCTCGTGGAGGTGAATGTCTCGGAGGATCCTCACTACCATGTGGCAACGGACAGGTTGGGATAGAAGGCGTGGCTCTTTGCGGAAAGGATTCCGGAGCGCGGCGGAATGCATTCCTGCCAGGTCGATTCAGCCCAGCCGACCGAATCGCTCGGAAAGCGCGAAAACTGAAATCAATCCGTTGCGGGAATCGTTGGCGTTCCAGACAGAATGCGGCTGGTCGTCAGCTCTCAAAAAGGCATACTTCGGTCGCCAATTTCGTGACCGGAAATCCAGTTTTAATGAAACGATTGAAACGCATGCAACCACTCTTGGCCGCAACGCCATCCAAGACACGAAAACAGAACTTTCAAAATCAGTTGAG
This sequence comes from uncultured Verrucomicrobiales bacterium, assembly GCA_937893495.1. Lineage (GTDB taxonomy): Bacteria > Verrucomicrobiota > Verrucomicrobiia > Limisphaerales > JAYPXF01 > CALBIE01. The sequence goes on from CALBIE010000205.1 coordinate 848, forward strand.
AACGCTACTCCCACCCGTTTGTTTATGGATCGCGTTGTTCACGGCTCAGTCGCAATCGCCCGCACCGGCTCATCTCGTCAACCAGCCGGCGACGAAAGCTCCGCAGGAGTTGCTCCTGCTCGACAACGGTTCAGTCAAGGTCGGCATTGACCGCGCGAAAGGGGCCTCCATCACCTGGCTTTCCTGGACGGCTTATCCGAAGAACGTGGTCAACTCCGCCGACCCGGGGCGGCTCATCCAGCAGTCTTATTACGCAGGCCGGAGACTCGACCGAAAAGCAGACGGTCAGAGCAAGGCGTGGAGTCCGTGGCCTTGGAATCCCATCCAGGGAGGCGGCGTCGGTTCGTGGGCACGAGTTAACGAATTCAAACGCATCGACGATCACACGCTCTTCGGTGAGACTGTTCCGAAACTCTGGGACATGCCGGACGAGGATGCCGCCGCGCTCATGCGCCAATGGACCGGCTTCGAGCCCCGCATGTCAAATGTCGTTGTCGTGCGTTGCGAGTTCATCGCCAAGCGCGACTCCGATGATCGCTGGGGGCAGGTGGGGCGTAGTCCGCAGGAAGTTCCAGCCTGTTATTTCACTCGCAACTTCAACCTTTTCAAAAGCTACCTGGGTGACGGACGTTGGCGTGATGAATCGCAACGTCCCGGCCCGCCATGGGGCAAGGCCCGTCCGCCGCTCAAAGCCATGGCCTGTTTCGCCGCGAACGGCGAGGGTGTCGCGGTGTTCAGTCCAACCGCCACGGAGTCGTGGAATTTCGGCCCGCATGCCGGAGGCAACAGCGCCGATCCCGCAGCCGGTCCTTGCGTTCATATCGCGCCGATTTCCCGCGTCGATATGGGACCGAAGTCCACGTTTCGCTACCGCTACTGGATCGTCGTCGGCACAAAGTCGGAAATCGCGGCACGTCTCGACAGCCTTTGGAAGAAATACTCGGCTGAGAGCGCTGAGCTAACCGATTCGGGACCACAGAAACATTGATAAATGCGAAATGTTGTGAAAGGAAATTGCCCTCATCGCGATCCTCACGGCTCCACAGAAAATTGCCGTCAATCTCTTTCCATGAACCGGGACGCCCCCTCACCCCGTCCCTCTCCCCCGCTGGGCGAGAGGGTGCCCGGAGGGCGGGAGAGGGGGATTCCGGGTTCATGGTTGCGATGCGCGAATCGAAAATCGTGGAAACTCTCCATGAACTCGCGTGGGCTATTTCGCCACAGATCGGACAGGCAAAAATTCTCTCCCGTAGGGAGACGTGACACGAGCCCAGCCGTTCAAGGGTGGGACTCCATCGTCGAAGAGCCGAGTCCCGAAGGGACGGTTGAGCTCTTCCCTCGTCATCTCATCCTGGATTCAGCCCTTCCTTCGGAACTCGCGTGCACGCGTTTCCAACCCGGCCGTAAACTGCCGGGCTATTGTCATTACTCCCTCCGGGAGAAAACTGGGGGCGCGGGACATCTGCTGAAGGGAACGCGCTCACAGGAATTTGCAGATATCACCAGACGTTCGATCTCATAAGAATCTAATGAAACTTCGAAACCTTCTCCTCTTGTCACTGCTCTGCGTCACTTGGTTGTGCCAGGCAGCGACCAAGCCGAACATCATCGTGATCTATACGGATGATCATGGCTGGCCCGATATCGGCGTTGCCGGGATCAATCACGATGTCCGCACGCCACACCTCGATCAGCTCGCCGCGGCCGGGGTGTACGCGACAAGCGGTTACAGCACGGCACCGCAATGTGTTCCCTCGCGGGCCGGATTGCTGAGCGGGAAATCACAGAATCGATTCGGCGTCGAATCCAATGGCGTGCCCCTCGACGGCTTCGACGCCGAACTCACGATTGCCGAGCGATTAAAAAAGGCCGGTTACGCCACCGGACAAATCGGCAAATGGCACCTCGGTCCGACCGACAAGATCACCGACCACGGATTCGATGACGTTTACTCGAAGAACGCGAATCGCCCTTGCCACGTAAACTACACGCTCGATGGCAAGACGATCAAGATGCAGATGGTCAACGACGGTCTGTATCACCTTGATGCATGCAGTGAAGCGGCCCGAGTTTTCATCGAACGCCATCAAGAGAAACCCTTCTTTCTCTATCTCGCCTATCGCGCCCCGCACGTTCCTCTCGATGCGCCAAAAAAGTATCTGTCTCGTTTCCCCGGCAAAATGCCGGAACGCCGCCGGCAGGCGCTGGCAATGATTTCCGCGATGGATGATGGGATTGGCCTGATCCGCAAGACGCTCAAGGCGCACGATCTGGAAAAGAACACGCTCATCTTCTACATCGGCGACAACGGCGCACCGTTGAAGATTCACAAGCTGGACGCTCCGGGCGGTGGCCCCGGCTGGGATGGTTCACTGAACAAACCGATGAATGGCGAAAAGGGCATGCTCTCAGAAGGCGGCATGCGCGTTCCGTTCGTCGTTGCCTGGCCCGGCACGATTCCCGGTGGGCAAATCTACGATCACCCCGTCAGTTCGCTGGATGTGGCGGCGACCTCAGTCGCCCTCGCCGGCTTGCCCGCTGACAAGACTCTCGACGGTGTGAATCTGGTTCCCTTTCTCAACGGTCAGAAGCAAGGCGCCCCGCATGAGTCGCTGCAGTGGCGCTGGATCTCGCAGGCCGCAATCCGGGAAGGGAACTGGAAATTCTTGAAGGGCGGAAAACGTGAATACCTCTACAATCTTGCCAACGATCGGGAGGAAAAAACGAATCTACTGTTGTCGGAACCAAAGATCGCCGCGCGGCTCAAGACAAAACTCTCGGCCTGGGCGGACGAGATGAATCCACCGGGATTGGAAACCAAGGGCATGTCCGAGACCTGGGAACAGTATTATGATTTCTACCTGGACGGCAAACCGGCACCGCCTCTGCGGACCAAATTCCACCCGAGCGAACCCGGCGGAAATACGGAGACCGAAAACACGCAGGGCTGGATTGCGCGGAACGCCAAACTCTCCATTGGCAAAGGCGCTCTCCAGATCACTACGGACAAGGGCAAGCAGCAACGACCCTTCATCGTGCAATCTCGACTCAAGCTGAAGGGGCCGATCAATGCACGGGTCCAGGTATCGACGGAGCAAGCCGGCAAAGTCGGATTCGCCTGGCGTCTGGAGGGGCAGAAGGATTTCACCAAAGATCAGATCGCAAATGCCGACGTCAAAGGCGCACCCGATTTTCAAGATGTTGAAATCAATATTCCCGCCGAGGGAACCGTCATCCATTTGCGGCTGTTCCTCCCAGCCGGTCGCACCGCTGTCCGGCGGATCCAGCTTATTGGCGGCAACGAAAGAATCCTGAAGTCATGGAGCTTCGATAACTAAAGTTTGTCCGCTTTCTTCGTGATGGGAGGCAGGCATTCCCGACCCCTTGGGAGCCTAGCCTGCTTCCCTTCAGCGGCCCACTTTTTCATCAACGCGATGTTGTCCTGGATCACCTTGAGATGGGCGGGGTCGCCTTTGCGTTTCATGGCGCCCAGGTAAACGGCCATGTCGCTATCGAACATCCTGGCGAACTCCGGTCTGCGACCCTTGTCGTCGGTCTCAATCATCCACTTGTCCAGCCGGCTGCGCATCTCCTTGAGCTTCTTCGCATACTTTGGATTGCCGGCGAGGTTGTTGATTTCATACGGGTCCGCGTTGATGTCGTAGAGTTCCTCGGGCGGGCGGGTTTCACGGAAGAGACGTTTCGGGGTGTCGCTGAGCTTTCCGGCCGCGTTCCATTCGCGCAAGGCAATGAGGATGCTCTTGCCATCCTTGCAGGCGCAAGGCTGGAGGTAAGGCCGGTTGGGCAGGAAGTTGCGGATGTTCACAATCCCAACCATGTTTACGCCTCAGTGAACAAAGTGTGCTACATACCTCCGGCGGGGTTCTGAACGGAACGGGCCATTGCGAGTGATTTCAATCCTTGATAATGCTTGCAAATCAAAAGTCATGCTTTAGTTTTACAAGAAACTTTTGCGACATGTTGGAGCGAACCGAGATTCTGGCGGCGATTGAAGCAGCGTTTGCAGTTCACCCCGCTGTGACCCTTTGCGGTCCCCGCCAATGTGGAAAAACCACCCTTGCCCGTCACCTTGCCGGGAAGGAGCAGGGTTCGACGTTTTTCGACCTCGAAAAAGCCACCGACCGCCAGAAACTGGCCGAACCCGAGCAAACGCTGGAACCGCTGCGAGGACTGGTTGTCATCGATGAAATCCAGCGACAGCCCGGGCTGTTTGAGACGTTGCGCGTCATGCTCGACCGGCCCGGAAGCCCGGCGCGGTTTATTCTCACTGGGAGCGCCTCGCCGGAGTTGATTCACGGGGTGTCGGAGTCGCTGGCAGGCCGCTCCGCGACGGTGGACCTGGGGGGATTCACCTTGAGGGAAACTGGCTCGAAAGCCTGGCCCGTTCTCTGGCAGCGCGGGGGATTTCCGCGCTCCTTTCTGGCTCCCGACGAGGCGGGTTCCTTCCTCTGGCGCGATGAATTTGTGCGGACGTTTCTGGAGCGCGACATACCGCAGTTTGGGATCAACGTGCCGGCGGAGACGCTCCGTCGTTTTTGGACGATGATCGCGCATTACCACGGGCAGGTCTGGAATGGCGCGGAATTTGCCCGCGCCCTGGGCACGAGCGAGCCGACGGCCCGGCGGCATCTCGACATCCTCGCGGGCGCCTACATGGTGCGGGTGCTGCCGCCGTGGTTTGAGAACATCAAGAAACGGCAGCTCAAATCGCCAAAGATTTACGTGCGCGACTCCGGTCTGCTCCACAGCCTTTTCGGATTGCGCGACCGCGACGCCCTGCTGGGACATCCGAAACTGGGCGCTTCGTGGGAAGGTTTTGGGGTGGAACAGATTTTGGGCGTTCTGCGCACCCGAGACGCGTATTTCTGGGCGACTCAGGGCGGGGCGGAACTTGATTTGTTCGTGACGCTGAATGGCCGGCGGCAGGGTTTTGAATTCAAGCACGCTGATGCCCCCGGCACCACGAAGTCCATGCGCGTGGCTCTGGAAGATCTCGGGCTGGAACATCTGTGGGTGATCTACCCGGGAGCGGAGCGGTATGTGTTGGATAAAAAGATCACCGCAGTCCCGCTTCGCGAGATACCACTGCTCATCGATGAATTGGAAACCGGAGCCAGCCATGCCTGACTTCATCTCCAAGAATCAATTTGAACGGGCGTTGGAGTAAAAGCCGGGCATGCGCACGGCTTCACCGGCGCTCACATCACGCGGACTGCAGTTTCTGCCGTGCAGCCCAAACAGGGGCAGCCGATGCGAGGAGGCTCTGAATTCCCTTGGCCAAAACAGGATGAGCCTCCTTACGTCGGCTGCCACCAGGTTGAGGGGGAGAGCAACAAATCGCGGGATCATAGCAATTATTTTCCTTCGGCGGCCCACTTTTTCATGAGAGCGATGTTGCCCAGGATCACCTTGAGATGGGCGGGGTCGCCTTTGCGTTTCATGGCGCCCAGGTAAACGGCCATGTCGCTATCGAACATCCTGGCGGACTCGGGCTTGCGACCCTTGTCGTCGGTCTCAATCATCCATTTGCTCAACCGGCCGCGCATCTCCTTGAGCTTCTTCGCATACTTCGGATTGCCCGCGAGGTTGTTGATTTCATACGGGTCGGCGTTGATGTCGTAGAGTTCCTCGGGTGGGCGGGTTTCCCGGAAGAGCAGCTTCTGGGTTTCGTTCAGTTTTCCTGCTTCCTGCCATTCGCGCAGGGCGATGAGGATGCTCTTGGCGTCCTTGTAGGCGCAGGGTTGGAGGTAGGGGCGCTGCGGCAGGAAGTTGCGGATATACTTGAAGTCCTTCGTCCTGACCGAGCGCATGTGATCGACGGTTTCGTCGCAACGATCGCGGGCCGCGAAAACGGCTTCGCGGGGTTTGTAGTTCTTCGCCAGAATGTCTCTGGCCTGCATGTATTCTGGAATCGAAATGCCGGCGGCGGCGAGTGACAAGGCGGCGATGTCGATGTGTTCGACGACGTCGCTGCGAACCGACCCCGCCTTTATGCCAGGACCACGAACGACGAGTGGGACGTGCAGGCCTTCGTCATACATGAACTGCTTGCCGCGCGCGTGGCTGATGCCGTGGTCGGTCATGAACAGCACGAGCGTGTCGTCAAGAACGCCTTCCTTCTCCAACCGGGCGATGACTTCGCCGACCATGGCGTCGGTCATGCGGACGGAGTCGAGGTAGGCCGCCCAGTCGCGGACGATGTCCGGATGGTTCGGATAATACGGCGGCAGTTTGACCGCGCTGTTCGGAGTGCGGCTGCCGAACTCCTTCTCGGCGGCCTTCGAAACCTTCTCCCATCCGCTCGTGTCCTTTCCGCGAAGCTTGCCGCCCTGCGTCTGAATCTGCGCGAAGAAGGGTTGGCCTTTCTTCCGCCCGGACCAGTCGGCCCCGTCATATACGGCTTTATCCCATTCGAAATTGTAATCTGTCTTGCCCAATCGTCCCTTGCGGCCCGGCCATCCGGTAATGGAGGTGTGATAGCCGGCTTCCTGAAAGAGTTTTGGGATGAGTTTGATATGGGCGGGAAGATGAATCTTCTCCGCGCCACGTCCGCTGCGGTGATGATGCGCACCGATGCTGGTCTGATACATCCCGGTGATGAACGCCGACCGGCAGGTGGAACAGACGGGCGCGGTTACATAGGCGCGGGTGAACCTGACGCCCTGCGCGGCCAGCTTATCCACGTTCGGCGTCTTGACAGCCGTTTCGCCGTAGCACGAGAAGTTCGCCGACATGTCATCCGGAATGATCCAGACGACGTTGGGCAAGCGTGCCGCTTGACCCTTTGGCGGCTTCGCCGCGTTTGTTTGAACCACGAAGGAGCCAAGGACACAGAGGAGGGTGAGGATTCGTTTCATGGCGTTGTGTTACTGAACAAACAATTGATTGGCCAATTAACGCCGATGTCCGCCCGCTATTTCCAGAGAAATCAGATTCCGATTGCCGTTCCACGTGATCGAGTCCGCTCCCGGCGGATTCAAAAGGACAGATCTTCCAGAAGTTGCGGTAGAATCTGTTCTTCGTACACGGCGGTTCCATATTTCTTCATCGCGGTTGACAGAGCATTGGCCCAGCCGGGTTCAAACGATTGACCCGACAACGGAACTGTTCCGGAAGCGGCGCGGTAGGTTTCCACGTCCATTCGCCATGGAACTGTTCCCGCTATGCCGAGGAGTTGATCAACGAAGCTCAGGCCGCGCCAGTCGAAGTCGGCGTGCAAATTGATTTCGGCGCCGGCCCGGGAAAGCAAGCCAAGCAGTTTCTTGACGGCCGACGCGGGCTGACCCTCGGAACAAATCAAGGGGGCACAGCGAGGTCCAAGCTGGGCAGCGGCAACCTCCACGACGACGGGATTTTCCACGACAAAAACTCGTTTCATCTCCAGCGGAAGCGGAAGAAACGGATTGTCCACCGAAAGGAACTGATAGGTGAGATAGACAGGTTGGATCAGACTGCGAAACCCTTTGAGGATTCCTTCGACATCGGTCGCGGGGCTGGACCAAAGGTTGAATGTCAGGGCCGGTGCGCTGATGCGATCGATCACCACACCCACAGCATCCCATGCCTGGCGACGGAGTTCCGCGGATTTGGGGCCGTCGTGTCCGGTTCGAAATTTTAAGCCGCGGAGCAACAGCGGGGACAGCGGCTGGCCCCGATCAAAGGCGTGAGTGTCCCCGGTCATTTTTGCAGCCAACTCGGCCAGCGTCACTTGATTGTATGGCATGCGTTTCCAGACCTTGAGCGCGACGGCCAAGAGTTGCCGGCCGACCGCCGGATCGCTGTGCGCCAGCCGCTTCAACAGTCCGTCATTCAAGCTGTCGATCCAGGCTGCGCCGGATGGGTCATCGACAAATTGTTCGCGAGCTTCGGAAACAATTCCATTCCACTTCGCGGCACTTTCGTCCCGCTGTGCCCGGAGGTTCTCGACGTCACCAAAACAGGCCTGAACTATTTGCGTCGGATCGTTGATTCCCAGAGTCTCGAGCAGGGATTCCACACCCAGATTAAGAGTGTTGCCACGGGTGGGACGACGCCCCAGCAATGAGTCGAGCTCGCTCCGTTGTTCCGCGGTCGCGTTGGTCAGAGTCAATGAGCCGGTGAGGGATTGATCGCGTTGGACGCGCGCGCGGAGACGTTCCGCAATCCACGACAGGCCCGGCGAACAAAAAATCTGGCGAATTGCGTCGATGGTCATCGATCCCTCACCTTTTCCCGGCCGTTCCATACCCAGCGGGTCACGTGCACCGCGTTCAATTCGGGGCGGGACGCCAGTTGGTAGATCGCCAGGCTGGGGACGGATGGATAACATCCCCATTCACGTTCGCTGGTCATCACGTAATCCAGATCAAAGGCATTCAGGAGGCCCATCAGCTTCGCGCAGGTTTCGGCGTCGATGCCGACGAAGACTTCGTCCAGCAGGATCAGTCTCGGCGCGATTTTCGAAGCGCTGCGGTAATGCGCCGCAGCGGCGGCGAATTGCGGCACCGTGAGAGTCATGGCCTTTTCGCCGCCCGAGCCGGTGCCGTAGGTGCGCCGGGTGAGGCGTTGCCACTTTCCGTCCTGCCAGCGTTCAATATCGAAACGCCGCCAGGAACGATAATCGAGCGCGCGGGCCAGATGGTCCTGCCACGTACCTTCTTCGTTTTCAATGCGTTCGGCACGGATGCGGTTCTGGAGAAAATCTCCGATGGCGGTTCGTTCCGCGGAAGACCAGACGGCGGCCATGCGCAGCAGTTGTTGATTGGCTTCCGCCAGGCCGGGCGGACCTTCGGGGTCAACGCGCCAGACAAACTTGAGTTTGATGCCGCTGCTGGTCGGGCGTTGTTCCAGTTCGGAGTTCACATCGTCCACCCACTTTTCACCGGCGCGAATACGCTCCTGAAGTTCCTTGGCCACCTCCCCGATCAGGTGGTTCTCGATCACTTCCCGCTCACGTTCGTCGAGCATCCGTGAACGGTGCGCCACCTCGTCTCCCAACAGGGAGTGCAGCGCGGACATGGTCCGATCCTGTCCCTGAAACGGGCACTTGACGATCCACACGCCATCTTGAACCGCCTCCGCGCGCGATGGATAACCGTGCGTTCCAAGCTGGTCGTGAAGGCGGGTCAATTGCGCCTGCAGCAATGTCTGCGCCCTCGTCAACGCCTCGTCGTCGGAATTGGTGACTTTCAATGTTTGTTCCGCTTTGCGGGCCAGCTCGAGCGCCCGCGCGACGCTCCAGGCCGTTGAGTCTGATCGCAGGTCCGCGTCTGCTTCACCGATAAATTCGCTGGTGACGAGCTGATGAAGTCGTTCGACGGCTTCATCGCGTGATGTTTGACGACCCGTCCGCTCCTCTTCAGCCTGCTTGATCTGCTCGTCCTTCACACGGATGTCACCGTCGGTTTTCGAATGTTCGGAGCGCAACAGCTTCACTTGCTTTTCGGCTTCTTCGATCTCCTTCAATGTGTGTTGCAAACGCGCCATGATTTCTGTGGCGGTTTTGCCATGAGTGTCCCGCAACGTCTTGAATTCAGCATCCGCCTCGGAGAAGCGTCGCTCTGACGACTCCCGCAGTTGCCGAAGTTCCTCCAATCGCCGGGCGATACCTGCAAGACGTTCAGCGACGGTGTTGAGTGCGATATCGGCTTCGCCTGCGGCTCGTTGCGCGCCCCAGTACACCGTTGCGGCTTCGCGAAGCCGGCTCATCAGTTTGTCCAGATCGGTCAGGGCTTCGGCTTCGCGCCAGGCAGTCAGACCAAGATCGG
>CALBIE010000206.1 GCA_937893495.1 uncultured Verrucomicrobiales bacterium
ATTCCAGCCGCTGCCCGGTCTGCATCCCGAGTACATAAGGTTGAAACTCCCCGTTGGTGATGACCAACTGAACGGCATTCGTCGGCACGGAAAACGTGCGTCCTTCCAATCCGTGCTTTACGTAAACCACCACGTTTCCCAATCCGCCATCTGCCGACCGGACAAAAAACCGGGTGACAATCTTTTTGCCGCGCATCGATGGCGGCATCACACTCTCCGGCACCACTCGCTCGGTTGGTGGATTGCCAATCAACCGGACACGACCTCCAATCGTCGCGCTGGCTAAATCGATGGCCGCCTTCGGAGTGCCGGCTTGCGGCCCGGCTGATTGGGCCGCATCGGGCCGGGCTGGAGGCCGGCGTTCCGGCGGTGGGATTGGCGTGAGCGGCGCGGCGTTCGAATTTGGGACGCCATTTGTCTGCTCCCGTTCAACCCTCTTCAACGGATTCTTTCTTGCGATGGCGGAAGGCCTGATCAGGTCGGTAAGCGCCCTCATTTCGGCATGTTCCCTCGCTTCCTTTTCCTTCAATTCCGCTATCTTATCTTTGATAGAGTGCTTCATCTCACCGGCGCGCTTCACCATCCTCCGCTCAATCTCACCGCGCTCTTTGAATTTGGCGCGCGCATCCGGGTCATCAACCAGGGCCTTCGTATTGGTCTGCTTCAATTTCAGATTCACCGACTTCCATTCGTTGATCAACAAATCGAGAGAATCGTCCGGGAATTCTGAAAAGACTGCGTCGTATGATTTTTTCTGAATGAGGGACTCCAATCGATCAATCTTGTCCTGATAATGCACGGTTGCCGATGAGAATCCCAACTTCACAACTTGGGCCCGAATTGCCGTTTGGCTTATCGGAAATGGCCGCAATCCAAAATCCACTTTCATGGGCCGGCCAGTTGGAGCTTCCTCATCAATTGTGATTTCGCTGGTGACGTCTCCAGCCAGAATGTGATGAGCGGCAATCGTGTAACGGCCACTCGGCAATCCCACTGGAAATTGAAAGTGCCCACGAGCGTCGGTAAGCGCAAAATACGGATGATTCATCACGGAGACGTATGGGTTGAGCAATCCACGTGGATTAACCTGATGGTTGATGAATAGTTCCGGAGTGTCGAAGGAGAGAGAGAATTGAGTCATCGTTTCTCCAAACGAAAAGAACGCCCCCCGACCGTTCTGTGGCGTAACGAGCAAAGTGATGTTTGAGTTACCGTTGTACTCGTAAACAACCTTTTGCCCCGTCTGGACAGCCACGATTTGCGGCTTGATTCCAGCGTCATTCAAGAAGATCGACATGGGCTGGGTCGGGGTCGGAAAAGACCGTCCTTCCAGACCATGCTTTACATAAACAAACACGTCAGAGAGTCCGCCGTCGGGAGCCAGATCATACCGCCTGGAATCCGGCACCATTTCGAAACTGTATTTTTTGGCCAGAGCTCGATTTGTCTCCGAATTCTCGTCGGGCGGTTCGCCTAACAGCCGGACCTGGCCGACAACGATGATGGCGGATGCATTGGTGGTCGCCCCCGGCGCGCCGATTTCCAAATCGACATCCTTTGGCTCATCCGGTCGTGCCGGAGGCCGGCGTTCCATCAGTGCTTTCGAAACAACTTCGGCAACCGAGGTGTCTTGCGGCGATTTGCAGGCGGTCGTGAACAGCGCGGCAATCAGGGACAACAACGACGTCGCAAGCAGCGTGCGCCCCGCCGTGCGCCATCGGTGGACCGGTTGCCAATCTTTTGCGGACATTCCAAGCAGTCGTTCCACTCTTCGTCCGAGACCGGATCGAAAGCCGGCCATGCCCACGACGCCGCGCGGGCTGGTGGTCAGCTCGCGGCCCAGTCGCGTGAGGCACACCGCCAGCGTTGCGGGACCATCTTCGACGATGGCGCTGACCTCATCGGCCGCTTCTTCGGCGGCGCGAATCAGCTCGCGCCGTGCAATCCAGGCAAACGGATGCCACCAAAGCGCGGCGGTGATGCCATTGGCAACCGTCTGCCAGAACGGGTCACGCGTGGCCAGATGCGCCAGTTCATGAGCGAGCATGACTTCGCGTTGCGTGGGCGTGAAACGAGATTCAAAATCCGCCGGCAAGCCGATGGTCGGGCGCAGCCAACCAAAGGCAATCGGGGTTGGCAGGCCGGGACAAAACAGCACCTGAATCCGTCGGCGCAAACCGATTCGGTCGGCGAGAACGGCGACGAGCTTCAGAAGGTGTTCAGTCTCCGCGAGGTCTTGGAGTGCGTGCGCTGCCGCGCCGCTTTCGGGCGTGGTGGAGTGGGATGATATTTCATGACGCTCAGCGCGTAAGTTTGGGCCACGGACGTCCGTCAGGTTTCGGTTTCCCAGTTTTCCTGCTTCTGATACGCGGCCGTCGTAAGGAAAGCGGCGCGGCAGCGCACGCACTCCAAGATGCTGGCGCGAACCATCACGCTCCACGGGCTGCGATTTCCGCCGCAGCAACGCGAGCGCAAACCAACTTCGCAACAGACGCAACAAGCAGACCGCAATACCTCCAAGCCACACAAACAACGGCCACCACGCCGGCACGACGGGCGCAATGGGCTCAACGCTCGATCCAACCGGTGGGGTGACATTCACCGGTTCAACCGTCACGCTCACGTCAGGCTCGACCGGCTCGGATGCGATTGCCGGCTGTGAAAGCAGTTCCATCGGCACGAACGACTCCGGCTCAAACGCGGGCGGCGTCGGTTCGGCAGGCATTTCGATCATCGGCATCGGAGACGGTGTGACGGAGGACTCCCGCGGTAACGCGACAATTTCTGATGGCACCTTCGTCTGCAACCAACCGGCAGCAAGACTCGTCCAGCCTTGAATCTCGGCGAGACAGAGCAATGCCGCACCCACCATCACGGCCCGCCAGATCTCGCGGCGAATGCTCGCCGACCGCATGAACTTCGTCAGCAACCATGCAAGCGCGAAGACGATTCCAACCCCGGCGGCCAGCCAGCCAAACGTGTTTCCCCAGAACGCGAGATCGGGCATTGGGTTCATTTTTTGCGCTTCCTCTCCTTGATGAGTTTTTCGATCTGTTCAAGTTCTTCGCGACTCACTTCACGGTTTTCCAGCAGGTGGCAGACGGCATCGGTGAGGCTGCCGGCGAACAGGCGGTCCACAAAATGTTCCCCCACGCCGCGATGAACATCGTCCGGCGTCACGGTCGCGCGAAAGATGTAGCTGCGCCCGGACTCGCGATGCTTCACGAGTTTGCGCGCCTCCATCTTGCGGAGCATCGTGGCGATGGTGGTGTAGGCGAACGCCGCGCTGCCACCGAGTTCCTCGTGCACCTCAGCCACGGACGCAGCGTCGCGTGCCCAGAGGATTTGCAGGATGCGAAGCTGAAGGTCACCGAGACGATGGGGAGTATGTTTGGCCATAAGAGAACCGAATATGACCTCGTTAATACTACCTTGGTAATAGTTGTCAACCGGGAAATTACCATACCCCGCTCGTCAGCCTCTGAACCGGCGGGCCGACTGAGTTGATGCCCACGGATGTCAGAGCCGACCCACGGATGGGGAAAGAACTTTGTTTTCTATTTCCGAAGTTCGGGGAGCACGCCCGCCCCGGGTGTGGCTGGCCGCGCCTCGCGGCCAGCGTCTTGCGCGCGCGACTGACACGAATGCTCGAATCATTTCGGTGCGAGCGGGTTTTCCGCGAGGGCGCGGAAAACAGCGCCCGAGGCGGGCGCGCTCCCTCTTCGATCTTGGAGTTCCGGTTTTATCCGTGGACCGGACCTGAAGCCGTAGAAATGCCCATTCGCCGATTGGGCGGGCGGATTCTCGGAATCGTTTTTGTCCAGCCACGTCTCTGCGGCATAAATGCCGCGCTCCGATCGGAGGCTCCGTTCGGATGCGGCCCGGGTGCTTTTGACGTTGCAAAAGGCATTGTCAGACTGCGGTTTTATTATATTCTTCCACCGTTCCCAAAGGGTATCCATCAGCGGTTACAAAACAGGAGGCACAACATGAATCGAATATTCAGGATGGTGAGCTCGGTTTGTCTGGCGGCACTGGTCGGCGGGCCGATGATTGCGGGCGGACAGACCAATGCGCGAATTGTCGGACGCGAAGGATTGACCATCGACCTGTCGCCGTGGTTCGCGAAAAAATTTGACGGCGCGAATTACAAGGGGCCGGCGAAAGAATTGCCGACCATCGATCCCGTCTTTGACGGCCTGCGGTTTGATCTGCGCGGACAGGTGGCGCTCTTCGGGCAAACGTCGGCCGAACGCAACCAGGTCTTTCCGGTGGCGGTCGAAGCCGGGCCGGTCAACGCGAAGTTTGACGAATTGCATCTGGTTCATCACACGCAATGGCCGGACGCGGAGGGCGAGACGGTCGGACGGGTACGGCTGCATTACGAGGACAATTCGACGCACGAGATTGAGATTGTTTATGGCCGGCAGGTGCGGGACTGGTTTTTCCTGCCCAGCTACGAGGTGGAAACGGTTTCCGATCCTGAGTCAAAGGTCATCTGGCGCGATCCGCAGCGGGACAACAATAATCTCAAGGGATTTCGCCGCCTGTGGAAGACGCGCTTCGCCAACCCGCATCCGGACAAACTGGTCCGGTCGTTGACGTTTCGTTCAACTCGCCGCTACGCCGCCTACTCGGTCATCGCCGCGACCGCGGCAAACGCGGATGAAAAACGCGCCGTGACAGAATCCATTCCGTTCGATGAGCCGCCGCGAAAGTTCACCGGCAGGATCAGCGTGACGGTCGTGAATGCAAACACCGGCGGTCCGGTTGCCGGTGCCGTGCTGGATCCAGGAACTGTCACCAAAGGGGCGGGAGTCGTGTGTGAGATGTTGCGGACGGACAAGGACGGCAAGGCGGAGTTCCGTTACTGGCACGAGGAGACCACGTCGATCTGGTTCCGGGTGATGGCGGCCGGATACGCGGCAACAAGAGAGAGTCTGACCAGCGCGTTGACCACCGGGCAAACAACCATCCGCCTGTCACCCGGCGTCGCCATTGGCGGAACCGTCGGCGATCAGGAGGGCAACGGGATATCCGGCGCCTTCGTTACCGCGAGCGGTTCGTCCGGCCGCGATTTTGCGACCTTCAGTGGCTTGCAGGCGACCACCGATGCTGATGGACGGTGGGAAATCACCGGCATTCCAGCCGCGGCGCAGTCGTTTACCATCAATGTCCGGGCCCTCGAAATGCCGACCGCGACGTTTTACGCGATGGCGGTCAACACCGTTCCGGCGGACGACCGGATTCTTTACGCCGACCTGACCAACCGCGCGGCGCGGCTGACGGTACATCGCGGTTATGCGTTGAAAGGATTGGTCGTTGATGACAAAGGCGAACCAATCAAGGAAGCCCGCATCCTTCTGGGCCAGAGTTATTACGACAGAGAGAAGCAGCAGACGCAGACCGATGAGAAAGGCCAGTTCGAATTCAAGAACCTGTCGAGCGGCAGCACGATGCTGACGGTGCAGGCCAACAGCAAGAAGCCGGATGTCCGGCCCATCATTATCAGGGCCAATACGCCCTTGCAGAAGATCACGCCGGTGAAAGGGCATTTGATCGCCGGCAAGGTGGTTGATGGCGCGGGGCAACCGCTGGCGGAAGTGGCGATTACGATGAATCAGTCAGTCTCACCTCGGACAATTCGCTGGCAGGGAAAAACGAAACCAGACGGCACGTTCCGCTGGGGCGCCGCGCCGATGGAGAACATGCAGTTCATCTTCAAAAAGGAGGATCACGTTTCGCATGGTCGGGCTATTGTTCCTGACAAGAAGCCGGTGACCATCGTCATGCCGGTGGCGCCACTGATTGAAGCGAGGGTGCTCGATGCGGCGTCCGGTAAGGCGGTTAAGCAGTTTCACTTTCAGATTGGCCAGGTTCACAATGACGGTGCGGATTTCTTTGCCTCGTCACGGGACCACACAGGAACCGATGGCCGTTTGGCGGTTAAACTCGATGAACCCGAAGGCGTTGTATTGAAGGTTCGAGCCGACGGCTATCTGCCGGTTTACTCGCCGACGATTCTGGCCGCGAATCCGCCGCGTGATTTGGTCATCCGCCTGCGCCAGGGCGGTGAGATCGTGGGTCGCGTCGTGCTGCCGGACGGTCAACCAGCCGAGGGCGCATATCTGGCCGTGCTCGGCAGGGGCCAGAATCTCACGCTCAGTGGCGCGCGCTTTGAAAATCGGTTGGGCCGTGGCGCGAAGACCATTTTCATCGAACGCGACGGGGCCTTCCGCATCCGTCCGAATATCGAACCGGAAAAACTCGTCGCGGTTCACGAACTCGGTTATGGCCAGCTCGATTTCCAATCCGCCACCGGCAAGGTGGAAGTCATCCTGCATCCCTGGGCCAGGGTGATGGGGCGGGTCGTGGATCTGGATGGCGGTGGTGCCGGAGAACTGGTTTCATTGACCCCGCAGGAGACGCGGGTTGGATCTATCCGCCTGGATTGGAACACGTATCGGACGCAGACGGACAAGGACGGCTATTTCGTTATCCTGAAAGCGCCGCCGGGCCGCTACAACGTCGTGCGGCTGATCCCCATTAACGAACGGTCCTGGCGTCACGCGCAATCGGTGCAAGTCACGCTCTTTCCCGGCTCGGTCGTCAACGCGGACATCGAGATCGGCGGACGACCGCGGCCGGTCACTGGCCGGTTTGCCGTGGAACCACGCAGCGCACGGTTGGACTGGTCGCGGCTTGCCGGAAGGCTGTATGCCCTGCACCCGATCAAGACCGACGATCCGACCGTGCCAAAGGATGACAACCGTTTTCGCCGTGGCGCGATCAAGGGACACGTCCAACCGTCTTATCCGCTGAAGGTGGAACGGAACGGACGATTCACGTTTGAGCGGGTTTATCCCGGCGAATACATGATCATGGCATCCATTACTCCAGACCCGACCGCGCCCGAGGCGCTTCGATCGAATCCATTCGCCCGCATGAATCGCCGGATCAGGATTCCCGCCATTCGCACGGGCGGGATTACCCCGTACGATCTGGGCGACCTGAAAATTGAACGGCTGTTGCGTGCCGGCGATCCCGCGCCTGATTTCGAAGTGAAGGTGAACGACAAAAAACGATTCCGGCTGGCCGATCATCGCGGCAAGTTCGTCCTGGTCGCATTCTGGGCGACCTGGAATCCGGCGGCGCTCGCCGAAGTGCCAAACTGGCGGAAACTTTTCGACGCCTTCGAGAAGGACGAGCGCTTCGTTATGATTGGATTGAGCGCGGAGTTCGGCGAACGGCAGTTTCGCCAGCATCCGGTTG
The DNA here is from genome assembly GCA_937893495.1 of uncultured Verrucomicrobiales bacterium. Classification (GTDB taxonomy): domain Bacteria; phylum Verrucomicrobiota; class Verrucomicrobiia; order Limisphaerales; family JAYPXF01; genus CALBIE01. Next base: position 7,273 of record CALBIE010000206.1, read on the forward strand.
CCAATGACATCAAGTGGATCAATGGAATCATCGGGCCGGACCTTAATACCGGGCCGGCAAAGGCCTACCGGGTGCAAAGCGTTCCCCAGGCATTCCTCATAGACCTCGATGGGAAAATTATTGTCACGGGTTTACGCGGAGCACAATTGCACGAAGCGGTGGCCCGGGCGCTGGGCGCGGCAAAGCCGGCGGCAAAGCGCTGAACATCGCCCACGGATATCAGGGCCGACCCACGGATGGGGAAAGAACTTTGTTTTCTGTTTCCGAAGTTCGGCTTTCATCCGCGCTCCGGGGGCATTGTCAAGATGCGCCCCCTCGTAAATGAATATCCACGGAAAAGTTGGCGTTACAACTTCGGCGCGGCATACTCGCGGCCTTTCACATGCATAGATTTTTTTTCATCAACGCGGTCATCGGAGGGGTTGGCCTGACGCTTTCCGCGGATGCGGCTGACAAGGTCGATTTCGCGCATCAAATCGTTCCACTGATCCGGCAACATTGCGGGAAATGCCACCTCGGCGACAAACTCAAGGGTGGGCTCTCGTTCAACACGCGTGAAGATTTGCTGCGGGGCGGAGAGAACGGCAAGGTCGTCATTCCCGGTGACAGCGCGAAGAGCAGGTTTCTTCAATTGATCGTCACGAAGGACGAGGATGATCGGATGCCACCCAAGGGCGATCCACTGTCGGAAAAGGAGGTGAATCTGGTGAAGGCGTGGATTGAGGCCGGGATTCCGTGGGAACCGGGATTCGCTTTCGACAAGCCGGCCTACGAGCCGCCGTTGAAACCGCGACGGCCGGCGCTTCCGGCCGCGGTTGCCGGGCGAACCAACGCGGTGGACAGAATCATCGACCACTATCTTGCGAACCGAAAACTGGCCCTGCCCGCGCCACTGACGGACGAGGCGTTTACGCGGCGGGTGTATCTGGATCTGATCGGCATCCTTCCAACACCGGACGAGCTGGACAACTTCGCCCGCGACACGCGTCCGGACAAACGCGGGCTGCTCATTGGCAACCTGCTCGGTCGCGACGTGACCTACGCCGAGCATTGGTTGACGTTTTGGAATGACCTGCTCCGCAACGACTACAGCGGCACCGGATTCATCACCGGCGGCCGCAAGCAGATCACCGAATGGCTGTACCGTTCTCTGGTGGACAACAAACCGTTCGACCAGTTCACCCGGGAATTGATTGCGCCCGCGCCCGAGGCGGAGGGATTCATCAAGGGGATTCAATGGCGCGGCAACGTAAACGCCAGCCAGACGCTCGAGATTCAGTTCGCGCAGAACATCTCCCAGGTTTTTCTCGGCATCAACCTCAAGTGCGCCTCCTGTCACGATAGTTTCATTGACCGGTGGAAACTGGACGAGGCATACAATCTGGCCGCCATTTTCGGCGCGAACAAAATCGAGATTCACCGGTGCGACAAACCGACCGGGAGGTTTGCCCAACCCGGGTGGTTGTTCCCCGAGTTGGGAAATGTTGATCCCAAAACACCGCCGGCCGAGCGACTCAAGCAACTCGCGAGCCTGATGACGCACCCGGAAAACGGACGGTTCACCCGCACGATTGTCAATCGCATCTGGCATCGGATGATGGGGCGCGGGATCATTCATCCCGTGGACGCGATGCAGATGGAACCGTGGAACGCGGACCTGATTGATTACCTCGCCGTTCATCTCGCAGAAAACAAGTTCGACCTGAAGGCAACCATTTCGCTAATCGCGACCTCGAGAACTTATCAATCGCAAGCCGTGCCGCAAAAATCGGAGCCGGACGCAGAGCGATTTGTTTTTCGCGGACCGACCACACGGCGCATGACGGCTGAACAGTTTCTCGATTGCATCTGGCAGATTACCGACTCCGGACCATCCGTCCCCGACGCTTCCGTTTTCCGTGGCAAGACCAGCGCCGAAGCGGGTCGAGAAACTCCAGTTAGCGGCAAATGGATTTGGTCCACGGCGGACGGCTCCGAAAGCGTGCCCAAGGCCGGAGAACGAATCACCTTGCGCAAGATCGTGAAGTTCGACGCTCGCCCGACCCTGGCAACGGCGGTCATCACGGCCGACAACGAATACACGGTTTACATCAACGGCCGCAAGATAGCCGCGGACGATTTCTGGCCGACCGTTGAGGTGATTCCATTGGAAGGCGCTCTGAACGCGGGTAACAACACCATCATGGTGGTGACCAGGAACGCCGGCGAAGGTCCAAATGCGGCCGCATTGTTTTTTGAAGCGCGGCTGAAACACCCGAACGGAACCGAGACTGTCATCGCCTCCGACGAAACCTGGCAGTGGAGCAAATCAATCCCGGATGCACGAGGTCGATTCAAGGCAGCCCCCAAAGACTGGAAGCCAGCCGTGCCGGTGACCAATCAATCCTTCCTGCCCGGAAAAGTGCGCCGCGCCATCATGGGGTCGCTCGCTCAGATTGATTCGGCGGAAAACCACTTTGTCCGCGCCTCGCTGGTAAAACTCGATTTCCTCATGCGTTCGCTCGGTCGCCCAATGCGCGATCAGGTGGTGACCACACGACCGGACGAGTTGACCACATTGCAGGCCATCGACCTGCAGAACGGACAAATTCTCTCCGACATGATCGAGCGCGGAGCGAAAAACGTCGCCGCGAAGAAACATGCAACCCCCGAGAAACTCGTCGATTGGCTCTATCGCCACGCACTGTCGCGCGCGCCATCTTCAGCGGAAACGACCATCGCACTCGAAATCCTCAATGAGACCCCGGGCGCGAAAGGCATCGAAGACCTGCTCTGGGCCGTCTTCATGCTCCCGGAGTTTCAGTTGATACGATAGCGATCAGACACGAGACACGAGACAGCAGGATTCGAATCGATGACGAGGCAGTTCCGCAATATCAAAGCATGGCGACACGCTCACGAGATGACTTTGAAGATTTACGCAGCAACCAGATTGTTTCCGAAGGAAGAAAAATTTGGCATTACCAGCCAATTGCGGAGAGCCGGCGCGAGCATCGCTGCCAACATAGCCGAGGGCTCAAGTCGCAGTTCCGATGCAGACTACGTTCGATTCCTTGAAATCGCGACTGGATCACTGCGAGAATCCGAGTATTTTTTACTACTGGCTCACGATCTGGGCTACTTGAATCTCGAAGCCTACTCAGAATTGAATGACAAGCTTGACGAAACGGCGAGAACTCTCTTCGGATTGACGGCGAGTATTCGACAGCAAAAGCTAAAGCAAAAATGACCAACCGTTCTCATTACCCATCGTCTGATGACTCAAGTCTGACGTCTGAAAGCCCTTCCCAGACTCGCCGCAACTTCGTCAAGAAACTCTCGGCCGCATCGATGGCCGCTGCGATGACGGGCGAACCGCGTCTGCTGACGGCGGCTGAGTCCGGTAAAAAAACGGTCCATCCCGCACCTGCCGCCGATTCCTGCATCCTGCTCTGGATGGCCGGAGGTATGGCCGCTCCAGACACGCTCGATCCAAAACGCTACGTGCCATTCAAAATTGGTCAGGACGTAAACAAGATTCTCAGCACGTTTCCGGCTATCGACACGGTCGTCGATAACATCAAGCTGACTAAGGGCTTGGAAAACGTCGCGAGAGTAATGGATCGCGCGACACTGATCCGATCACATGTTCAGGCGGACCTCGGCCATATTCTGCATTCCCGCCACCAATATCATTGGCACACCGGTTACGTTCCGCCGTTGACGGTGGCGGCGCCTCATATCGGCGCGTGGATGGCCCGGGTGCTTGGCCCGCGGAATCCGGTCATTCCGCCATTCATCAACATCGGGCAGCGACTGGAGGGCGTCGGCGAGAAGGAGGAAATCAAGGCGTTCACGACGGCTGGATTCTTCGGCACCAAGTACGGTCCCTTCAACCTGCCGTATCCCGAAGATGCGGCGAAATCCGTCCGGCCACCCAAGGGAATGGAACCCGGGCGGTTCGCGGATCGGTTCCGTCATTATCGCAAACTGGTGGATGCGAGTCCGCAGTGCGACTACTTGAGCGACTATCAGCAGCAATCCATGATTCGCGCGATGGACGACGCCCATCGTCTGCTGACCTCAAAGCATAAGGACGCCTTCGACATCTCGCTGGAGAAGAAGGAATCCTATGACAAATACAACACCAGCCGCTTCGGCCGCGGGTGTCTGCTGGCGCGGCGGCTCGTTGAATCCGGCGCCCGCTTCATCGAGGTGTCCACGGAATACATTCCGTTCGTCCACTGGGACACGCACGAGAGCGGTCACACCACCGCCGCGCGCATGAAGAGCGAAATCGACATGCCCATCGCGCAACTCATTCTCGATCTTGAGGAACGCGGTCTGCTCGAACGGACGCTGGTGGTCATCGCCAGCGAGTTCAGTCGCGACATGATCATCGAGGGGATTCCCGGCTCGAATGCCAAAGATCAATCCCGCGCCCGCGTGGATCGGCTCGGCGAAATGAAGCACTACGGATTGCACCGGCATTTCACCGGCGGCACCTCGGTCGCCATGTTTGGCGGCGGGATGAAAAAAGGCTTCCTCTACGGAAAAACCGCTGATGAACGTCCGTTGATCGCCGTGGAAAACCCCGTCTCCATTGCGGACCTGCATGCGACGATGTATCACGCCATGGGAATCAGTCCGAAGACCGCCTTCAATGTGGAACGCCGCCCATTCTACGCGACCATTGACGGTACCGGTAAGCCCGTCATGGATCTTTTTGCGAAAGCCTGATCTGCTTCCTGGTTTTCCTGCGGGATTCCCAAATCTATATCGCAGTGCGAAACGGATTTATCGTCGCACTGTAATGAAGCCGCCGGTGGAAGGCGAAAACACCCGAACGTTCAACCGGCTCACCTGCGAGGTGGGAGCCTGTGACGTCAATGGCAAACGAGAATATGCGGGAGCGCCAAAGGCGGAAGACGGAGCAGGCTGCAATTGCGGCACTGTTACCGGGCGCGGAACGGAAGTGATTGGTTGCGGCGGTGTGAGCGGACGAAGGGTGTAGAATCCCGGGTGGGACGTTCGGGACGCGCCGACCGGTACACCGCGGAGCCGATTGCCCGTGTGGGCGGGTGCGCCGAACTGGGACTGCTGGACGGTGGTCACGTTGTTCCGAACAATTTGCTGGTTTACCTGCTGATGCACGACTGTGTTGTTCTGCACCAGCGGCGGCAATCCGATCATGCCGGGCGCGCCTTCGCGAATTTGCGGCTGCCCGGCGCTCGAAACAGGTGTCGTAGCGCCGGTTGTCGTCGTGGTCGTGGTCACGTCGGTTCCCGAGTTGTTGACGTTATTGATGATTACAACTCCCGGCCCGTGCCGACGCTCGGGACTGGTAGTATATCCCGTAACCACCGGAACACCGGTACTGTAATCATAGACGGGGCGCCCGGCGATCACGACATTGTCGGGAGCGCTCCGCGGCAACAGAACCGGGGCATCCGTCCCGCCACTGCTTAAGGTCGCCAGCTTGACGGGAGCAATGTATTGCAAAGTCGGGCGGTAAATAACCAGTCCATTGCCTTCCTGCGCCAGGCGATCCACCCGCTCCGTTCCGTCGGCGGAAATCGTCTGAATGGAAACCAGGCGAATCGGGTCGCTCGTGTACGACGCAATTCGTTCCACGGGAATTCCGTTGTTCACGACGACGTTATTGTCACCGACGATGAGATTGTTGACGACCGATGTTTGACGAAAAATCTGACTGACCTCGCGAGGTGCCAGCGCAATCAAACCCGGTTTCCGATGAAAGACCTGACGGTTGGGGACAAACGTGTAGTGTTGGTACGGAACACCGAAGTTGAAGTTCACGCCGGCGATCTGGCCCTTGAAGGAAAGACCCCGCCCGGCAACCCAAATTGCTCCGGGTGGCAACGGCGCCCAGCCAAGATAGTTTCCACTCATGCGCCAGGTCACCCAACTCGGTCCCCAAACGTTGTCGGGAAACCAGATCCAACCCGCGCGCGCGTCCTGCGTCCAACGCCCGTAATGAAACGGAATTGATCCCCAGGTATAATCGGACTGCCAGTACCAGCCCTGATCCGTCGCGAGCCATCGGCCGCCATCGCTGTAGGGACGCCAGTTGCGGTCGTTACGAGCCACCGTCGGATTCCACACCCAACCAAATTGCGAATGATTCAACCACGTCCCGTGGGGAACCAGCGAATTGTAAAAGGTTCGCACAACTTTCGGAAGATTTGCCGGCGGCGGGGGAAGGTTTGGATTCGTCAGGGCATTCTGCGGCGCGGGCGGGTTGGCTGCCGGCAACGCGACCGGAAGACGCGCGAGCAGGAGATTCAGCTTCTCCAATTCCGCCCGGCGTTCGCGCTCCTTCAACTGCATGCCGTGTTGCAGCATCGCCGTGACGAGTCGATCCGAAACGCCCTGTTGCTTGAGAAAAATGATTTGCTCCGGCGTGAGTTTGAATGCCGAGAGTGAAATCGCGATGTAGTTGCGAATGACGGATTCGTCCACGCCATTTTTGACGAGGTCGAACACTTCCCGGACGGAAGGCGATAGTTGATTGGCATTGGCGGCGGCCGCCTGCTGTGCGACAGGGTTCGGCGCCGGTGCAGCCACCAGCCCCACCGCCGCCACGACCGGAACCGGCACGGCATCCGTCGGCATCGAATCCGGCCAGACGATGGCCATGGACGCCACAATGGCGATGGCAATGAAGGCTTTGATGGGGGTTTTCACGAGGATTGGCTCTTGATGGAAGTGATTTGGCCGGCTGGCCTAATTAAGTGTCTGATGCACCAAAGCCGGAAGTATTTCTTTGACCCTGCCGACCCGTCCAATATTCACGATCAGGATGCTTGGGTATTGCCCGTAGATGCCGGGTCGGGCTTACGGGCGCTACCGGGCCGCGGGTTTCCCCATTTCCTTCGCCAACCGGGCAGCCAAAGCGCCGACGACTTCGGCGTTCTCGGACCGTTCCGAGATATTGACGTTTTCACCGGGATCAGAAACGTGGTCATACAACATGCGGGCAACCGGCGCGCCTTTTTTGTCCGAATAAACCGTGAAGCGATACCGGTCGGTCCGGATCGTGTCGCCCCCGCCGAAACGACCGATGGCGAAATCCTTCACCGTGCCGGTGGGATTCTTCAGCACCGGCAAAAAACTTTTGCCCTGCACATGCCGTGGGATCGGCAGGCCAGCGAGTTCGCACAGGCTCGGATAGATGTCGATGAACTCGGTCAGAGCCATCGACTTTTTTCCCCTCGCAACCCCCTTGAGCATCGGCGCGCTGATGATGAGTGGCGCGTTCATCGATGTCTCAAAGCAACAGTGTTTGCACCAGAGCGTGTGCTCGCCGAGGTTCCATCCGTGGTCGCCCCAAAGCACGACGATGGTGTTGTCCTTCAGTCCGGCATTCTCCAGTTCGTCAAGCAACCGCCCGATGTGTTGGTCGGTGTAACTCACGCAGGCGTGGTAGCCACGAATGAGTTTGCGCGCAAGGTCCTCGGGAATCACGCCCTTCGGTGGCACATTCGCATAGGCGCGAAGTTCACCTGAACTGTGGATCGCCTCCCTGGGCGCGTCTTTCGGCGCATGATAATTATCCGGCATTCGAACGTCCGATTCCGGATAACGATTCCAGTATCGATCCGGCGCGACGAACGGCAAATGTGGCTTGAAGAAACCGACGGCGAGAAAGAACGGCTGTTCCTGTCTGCCCAGTCGCTTCAGATCCGCAATTGCGCGGTCGGCAAGTTTTCCATCGCCGTAGAAATCATCGGCAACGTCGGCGGATTCATAGGGCAGCCCGCGCGCGGATTTGCCGGCCTTCTTGCGCGCGTTGGCCATGCTCTCCTTCTTCGCGTAGGTGGTTGACTTCGGGCGCCACGGTTCCTCGCTCCAGCCCTGTGCATTGTCCGATGGATGATGAAATATTTTCCCCAGAGAAACGGTGTGGTAACCGTGATTCTTGAAATGGGTGTTCAGCGTGGTGATCCCCTTCGCGTCCTTCTCCGCATAAGTGAGGTGCGTCGTGAAGCGATCGCGGGCGGGCCGGATGCTCGTCATTAGCGACGCCCGCGACGCCCCGCAAGTCGGCACCATGCAGTAGGCGCGCTGGAAAAGGACACCCTGTTTCGCCAGACGGTCGATGTTCGGCGTCACCATTTTTTCCTGCCCAAAGCTGAAAATCTGCGGACGCAGATCGTCCACCGCGATGAAGAGGACGTTGGGCGGCTTGGCCGCGTGAAGCGACATGGCAACGATGAGCGAAAAAACGCCGACCGCAGTGCGGGCTGTATTCTGGATGAAAGAGGAAAGCGTCATGCCGTCGGATGACGCGCCAATCACCGATTCTTTTCAATTCAAATCGTCGGCTTCGGGGTACTTCGGTCCAAGGGAAGGGAAAACCTCCAACGATTGGACGCGAATCGGGACCATGAACCGGAGCGCCGGCATGT
>CALBIE010000207.1 GCA_937893495.1 uncultured Verrucomicrobiales bacterium
GGGAGGCGTGCTTATTTGACGCCCAGCGTCATGTCTTCCATGAGGGCGAGGGCGACCGCTTCCGTGATTTCGCGAACATCGAACTGGGAAACCACACGGCCTGCGTATCGGTCCTTGCCAATGATATCGGCCGAAGAGGCCTGGCCGATGATTCGGGCGTCTTTGAGTTGCACGGCCGTCACCTGAATGTCCGGAGCCTGATAGACCTTTGCGCCCGAGACTTCCTGCACAACGATTTGACGGCTGGAGACGAGCACTTCGACGGCGACATCGGTTATTTTGCCGAGGGCTTCGCGATCCTTCCGGGCGGATTCGCTGTTCGTGTCCTTAAGAATCTGGTCGAGTGATCGATTGGCCAGCAATTGTGTCGCAATCCGTTGGTCCGCCACATGCGCGCCACCCATTCGCAATGGGCGGCCGAACAATCGCTCCACATCGCGCATGGTCTGTTTGTCCTCGAGTTTTTGAAGCGGGCGCGAACGATTGACGTATTGCTTCTCCTGACTCCCTTGTTCGCGGTTGGTCCTGATCTTGCCCGGGCCCTGCAGCAGTTGCCCCGGTACACTTCCGTTGCCCGAGAGCGTGACGCTTCCCCCGGCGCGGATATTGACGGCGGGATTGCCCTGATTTTGATTGGCAATCGGCGTCACCGTGGAATCAACCGTTGTCTTGTTGTAGGTCTTCTTTTGCGTGTATGAATTCAGTTGCAGGCCCGACTGTTCATCGACGAGTTCGCGGTTGACGTAGAGGAGAAGCCGGGGCTTGCCCATTTTTTCGTAAGCCTCCCTGAATTTCGAAATTATCGCCTGGGCCTGGTCCGGCGCGACCAGCACGGGGAAGCCGCTCAATGTCTTCTGTTCGAAATTGTAGATTGTCGGGGAAGCTGTGGCTGGTGATGGATTGACGGTGACAGGTGTCGGAGCATCTTTCTCCTTCTTGGGTGGTGCGCCGACGGCGGCGGAAGCGGCGAATGCCAATGTAAAAACTGCCGCGAGCGGAAGGGGATATTTTTTCATAACGTCGGTGCCGCGGATGAACGGCGATTGAGTTTTTGTTTAGTGCGCCTGACGGACGCGGACGGTAAATTTCTTTGCCTGGTCGTTTATCGAGTCAAACACGACGCCTTCCTGTGACCCTTCCGTCAGAATCACATCGACCCATGGCGTTTCATCTCCCGTCGAGAAGCCGTTGGCATTCTTGAATACGCAACTGACCTGCACCTGGATGCGGCGTGATTCCCGGTTTCGCAATTTGGCGACGATTCGCAGGCGACCGTCTGGCAGGGTGGATTGTTCGACACCGGGTGAAGTCACCGATCGCTGAACCATTTTGTCCATGAGCACGACGGGTATCTCGTCTTCCAGATTGTATTTCGTCGTGTTCCTGGGCGCATACGCCCCGCCATGCTGGCAGCCGCTGAGGAAGACAGATGCTGAGACGACAGCGGCGAGAACGATCGATTTGGTAAGGAATTGGGTATTCATACTCGGGTCATTTATCGCTTAAAAAAATCACTATATCTTTGGACGGATCAATCACGGTGAAACTCACACTTTTCTTTTTACGGGATTGACCCGAGGCATCGAGAAAATCGACTGCTGCGGTATGTTGGCCCGGCGGAACTTTTAACGCGGTGAAACTGAGGTATTGCGGGAGATTGTCCCAGCTGCGCGTATCGGCGGTGGGGTTTGTCGCTCCGGCAATCAATTTACTCGCCAAACCAAAGAGCAAAAGACCCGCGCCGATTTCATCAACGGAACTGCGGCGTTTCTGCTGTGTTGCCAGCACTGCTCCGGTAATCAACGCCGCATTGCCAATCGAATCGGTTGTTTCGCGAAACCTGGCCTGACCGGCGAGGATGTGGTCGATCACTCGGCTGCCCCGGGTCGTGGCCTGATAATACAAGTCGTCCAAAGGCTTCAGTACGGCAGATTGATTATTTACGGTAATGGTGGCGGATTGAGTGGTTGAGTTGCCTTTACGAAATCGAAGCATTTCCTGGTGTTGCCCCGCGGCATACTTGGTTGGTCCATTACCATATTCGACAAAGAAGATGACATTGGCGTTTTTATCATACGCGGGTAGCGAACCCTGGGCGGTGTGCGATTGGGCGCGTTGCAGCGCCGCAGTTCCGTCGCCGGTTGTTTTGACGCTTGCCAGACCGTCGAGGTAGTCCAATAGAACGTAGTCAGCCGCATATGTTTTGTCGTCGGCGTCTCCATCGTGAATCTGGGCGCTTCGAAAACAAGCCCGCGCGTTGTCGGGTTCGCCATCCATCCAGTACAGGATCCCGCGATAGTAATAGGCCATGACGCGCTCGTAGGGTTCGCCAATGAAGGTCTTCTGCGCTTCGCGGCCGAAGTGGGATCGAGCACGTCGGGCAGATTTGTCCGGGCCGAAGATTCCTTCAATCGTCTGAATGGCTTCGTCGAGCGGGGCCTTGGCTTCCGCGAAACGCGCGCGGTGCATCGCGGCGGAGGCGGTCCGAAATAACCAGAGAACCTTGTCCTTTTTTGGGGCGCGTTCGGCAAGGTCTGCCCCGTCCCTGACGACATCGCCCGACAACGCCGAAGGCGACGTTCGGTCAACCGTGACACATCCCGCGACCAGGAGCGGCAGCAGCAGCATGGCGGTTTTGGTCAGCAGGCTCATGCTGCGGCAAGGCGAACTTGCGGTTATCGGTAAACCGCGTCCACGATTCCCTGTTTTTTGATTTCATCGTAACCCTCCCAGACAATGTCGCTGGTTCGAGCGTCGATGAGTTGAAACGAATAAAGCACGTAGTCGCTGGTGCCTCCGGAGGTCCGGGTCGTCAGGCTCGATAATTTGCCGGTAAGGAAGAAATTCGCCCCCTTGAATTCCTGAACGTTCGGGTCGCTGGAACTGGTGACCTGACCACCCCGCTTCAATTCTCGTTCGCGTTCCAATGTGGCCATGCGTTCGCGGGCGAGAAAGCGGACCTTCCCGGCTGCCTGGGAGTTGAGTTGGACACGGATACGAGTGAGGAAAATGTCCTTGTTGATCGGAAAACGCGTCTCATTGATGACGGGTTCAAGGACAACGCTAGGAGCCGGTTGCGCTGCGGCAATTTGTGGAATACTCAAGATGCCGCGCGCCATCTTGTCAGCGACGCGGACCAGATCCTGCGATTCGATTCCCGTGCCCGCGACAAACCCCTGTTCATCCGCTTTCATGACGGTCACTCCGACACCAGACGGGTTCTTTACGCCCGAGGCACATCCGGTTGCCAGAATTCCGATACCAGCAAAAGCGATGGACATACTCCACGATTTAAAAACGTTTTTCATAAGCCGCCTGAGATTAAGTTGAGATGAAGGGGGAAACCACTCAAATCATCGACCGAAGAGTTTATTCGCCGAACCCATACTCGGATTGTTGCCGTAGTAATTATTGATGATGACCGTTTGCGCGTTGATGGGTTGTTGACCCGAGGTCTGCGTCGGCTGGCGGTACAATGGTATGAGTCCCTGAACAGCCGGAGTGGTCGATTGCACAGGAATGCGGGTGATCAACGTGGAACCCGCTGTCGGCGAGGCCTGGCTGGTTGTGACGATTGCACCCTGTCCAACGGCCCGTGTGGTAATTGGCTGAGGAAAACTGGTCGAGCGAATTTGCGGTGCATTCTGGTAGTAGGCACCATTGGGATTCGGTAGAGCCTCTTGAGCGTAGTAATGCCGACTTTCATTGCGACGTATTTGGTTTTCGACCAGGCCGCCTAGAACCAACCCGGAGGCTGCGCCGATGCCGACTCCTTCCATGGTTTTACGCCCGCTGTTGTGACCGATGATTCCACCGGCCAATCCTCCCAGGGCCGCACCTGTGACGGCGTAATTTGGGCGGCTGTAGGTTGGCGGGGTGTCCGCGTACACTGATCGGCTGCGGGACGGAATGTAGGTATCGTAGCGTTCCTTTTCTCGCGTCAAATGCCCGAGCACCAAACCGGAAGCTGCACCGATGCCGATTCCCTCCGCTGTCTTGCGCCCGCTGTTGTGGCCAATGATTCCGCCAAGTAACCCACCGAGCGCTGCGCCACGAAGCGATTCTCCGGAAAACAGTTGTGCTTTGGCCGGGACCGCGAGACTAAGGGTGGAGATCAGGAGAATGAAGCGTTTCATGGTCGTTTCGGTTGTTCAGTTCGACGAGTAAACTATATCACTATTCATAGAGAAACCAAGTGA
>CALBIE010000208.1 GCA_937893495.1 uncultured Verrucomicrobiales bacterium
TTCCCGGACGTTGCCGGGCCACAAGTGATCGGTTAGCGCTGCCAGCGCGGGTTGCGAAATCGCGGTGATATCGGTCCGCTGCCGGCGCTGCTGTTCAGCGAGAAAATAGTTCGCCAAAAGCGGAATGTCTTCGCGCCGCTCGCGCAGCGGCGGTTGTTTGATTTCGATCGTGTTCAGGCGGAACAACAGGTCCTGGCGAAATGCGCCGTCCGTAACGAGTTTATTCAAATTCGCGTTGGTCGCGGAAATCAACCTCACATCGGCACGGCGGGTTCGCGAGGAACCGACGCGCTCGAATTCTCCGGTTTCAATGACTCGCAACAAGCGTGTCTGCTGGTGAGTCGTCAGGTTGGCGATCTCGTCGAGGAACAGGGTGCCGCCATCGGCGAGTTCGAAACGGCCCACGCGATCTTCTTTGGCGTCCGTGAACGCGCCTTTGACGTGACCGAACAATTCGCTTTCAAACACTCCCTCGGCCAAGCCACCCATATTGACGGTGATCAGCGGCTTGCCGCGCCGGTCGGATAATTCATGCAACAAGCGTGCGACCACGCCTTTGCCTGATCCATTTTCGCCGGTGATGATTACGTTGGCGGCGGATGGGCCGACGCGATGAATCAGTTCGACCACGGGTCGCATGGCTTCGGATTCCGCAATCATTTGAACGGTGCCTTGATGGCGTAACAACGCGTTCTCCGCTTCGAGTCGGGCACCGCGGCGCAACGCCCGGCCTAATTCGATCTGCGTGCGAACGGTAGCCAGCAGACGTTCATTGTCCCACGGCTTCTGGACGAAATCCCTCGCGCCCCGGCGCATGGCTTCCACGGCCAGTTCGATGCTGCTCCAGGCCGTCATGACGATGACGGGCAGTGTATCGTCGGTCTGCTGAAGGCGGGTGAGGAGATCCAGCCCTTCCGCTCCGGAGGTCGTATCGCGGGTGTAGTTCAGATCGATCAAAACGGCATCGAATTCGACATCATTGATGGCATCCAGGACTTTTTGCGGACTGCTGACAGTTGTGGTCTTGATCTTTTCGCCTTTAAAGAGCAGTCGCATCGCTTCGATTACGTGCTCCTGATCATCCGCTACCAACAAGTGCGGAGCGCGAGTCGATTGTGGGAAATCCGGTTTCAACGGGCTTCAAAGAATCATTTGCGAGAACGCAAGTCAATGACCCGGCGAGCAGAGTTGACTCGATAAACGGGGCACCAACCCGTTTTTCAGCGAATGGTGAAAAAGCCGGATCGGCTGCGTTGGCACCCGGGCCCTGAAGGATTGAAGTTCGACTGGTGATTTTTCAACCGAAACCGGCCCATTGATTAGGGAGCCGACTATCGGTAGTGTCTATAAAGATTGATGAACAAGACCCCGCTAATTCTCTTACTCACTTGCGCAATCCTTCCGGTTGCTGGTGCGCCGAAAATCAGTCCGGAGGAATTGACGTTTTTCGAGAAGAGAATTCGACCGGTGCTGGTGAAGCACTGTTACGAATGTCATTCGGTCGAATCGGGCAAACAAAAGGGTGGCTTGCACTTGGATAGTCGGGAGGGATTGCTGCGCGGTGGTGATTCGGGGTTGGCAATTGTGCCTGGAGATTCGAAGAAAAGTCTGTTGCTCAAGGGAATGAGCAATCACCCGGATCTGGAAATGCCACCCCATGGGAAACTTTCCGACGATATTATCGCGAGTTTTGAGCGATGGATTGAAATGGGCGCACCGGACCCGCGTGACCAACCCGTTTCCAGTGCGGCAAAAACTTCCACCAGTGCGGCGACATTGTGGTCATTGCAACCGGTTAAAAAAATCGAGCCGCCTGATATTGGTATGGCAGATTGGTCCGATAGCGCTATCGACCGATTTATTGCGGCGCGCCTGGTTGAGAAATCAATTAATCCGTCGTCCCATGCGGATTCCTACACTCTCATTCGCCGGTTGTACTTTGATCTGATTGGTCTGCCTCCCACCCCTGGGCAGATTGAGAGTTTTGTGGCGGCGGCAAAAACGGACTTTGGAAATGCCTGGAAGAATTTGGTGAATCGCCTGTTGGGTTCCACTGCATATGGTGAGCGTTGGGGGCGGCACTGGCTGGACGTGGCTCGCTACGGCGAGAGCAATGGTAAAAGCCGCGACGTCCTGTTCCCTCATGCCTGGCGCTATCGCAATTGGGTAATCGACGCCATGAATGCTGACATGTCGTACGTCCGCTTCGTAACTGAACAGATTGCGGGTGATTTGCTGCCGTTTGAATCCATTGAGCAGAGAGACAGCCAGCGGGTTGCCACGGGGTTATTGGCGATTGGCTCAAAACCGCTCAGCGGCGGTAACCTGACTTATGACTTAATCGATGATCAAATTGATGTGGTGACGCGCGGGTTTCTGGGATTGACGGCAAGTTGCGCGCGATGTCATGACCACAAATTCGATCCTATCCCGACGGCTGACTACTACGCGTTGGCAGGCATATTTAACAGCACGAAGACTTTTTACGGTGGCAGCACCAAGCGGCCGAAGAACGAAGGAGAGATGGCGAAAGTATGGATGGTCCTCGGTGATACAGAAAAGCAGGATATCAAGGGCTCGGCGGATTTGCAGAAGCGGCGAGGTCCGTTGGAGAAAAGTATTGCGACTCTGAAGAAACGCGTTACCAGCTTGAAGCAATCCAGGAATCCCAATCAAAAGACTATTGGTGCGACCGAAGACAAACTTGCTGCGGAAGAGAAACGACTGGAAAGAGTGGAAGATTTGCAGGGGACAATCGATTTTCGGTTTGCCATGGGTGTAGAGGAGGCGGGCAAGCCAAGGGACGTGGCCATATTGGTTCGTGGCGACAAGGGCGAGAAGGGTAAAGTGGTTCGGCGAGGTTTTTTATCCTGCCTGAAATCGCCGCCGGACACGGGTTTGCCAAAGGACGCTAGCGGACGCCTGCAACTTGCAAAATGGATTGCCCATCCGGAGAATCCATTAACGGCACGTGTCGCGGTTAATCGCATCTGGTATCACCTGTTTGGCCGCGGTCTCGTTGAGGGCGTTGACAATTTCGGCGTCAACGGAAGTAGGCCAAGCCATTCCGAGTTGCTTGACTGGTTGGCGCAGCGATTCATGGAAAGCGGATGGTCACAAAAATCGTTGGTTCGAGAGATCGTTTTATCACGGACCTATCGTGGAGCGTCCGCTTTTGATTCCCGTTCGTATAAATTGGATGCGGAAAACAAATTGCTCTGGCGAGCCAATCGACGGCGCCTTGAAGTTGAGGCGCTTCGGGATGCCTTCCTGGTCGCGGGTGGCAGATTAATCGAAGAGCGTCCGGAAACTTCAGTCGTGGCCCGGATTGGCGAAGGCGAAGTGGGCCGCGGAATCAACGAAAAGCCCTTGCTCGAGCCGTTTTATCATCGTGGTCTTTACCTGCCGATTTTACGCACGGCGATGAGTGACATTCACAAGACGTTTGATTTTCCGGATTCAGGTAATATCCAGGGGAAACGCGATGTGACCAATGTACCGACCCAGGCGTTGTTTCTCATGAACAATGCACTCGTTGCGGAAATGGCGGAAGCTGCTGGTCGTCGCGCGCTCGCTACAAGTGGAGAGCGCGATCAACAAATCCGTTTTGCCTACCTCATCCATTTCAATCGTCCACCAGCGGATCGTGAGATGGCTGGGGCAAAGTCTTTTATTCGTGAGTCGATGGATCGGTCGGAATCCAATCAGTCTGAAAGCGAACGAGAAATTGAGGCGATGACGACGTTCTGCCACGCCCTCATGGCATCGGCGGAATTCAGGTATTTAAATTAGTAAACAATATTAATCCTGTTCGGCAGTCATCGCCGGGAGCAGGATCCGTGATAGGTGTTTTGTCGCCAAAGTAAATGAACTCGAATCTATCTGGTCAATTATCCCGCAGGCGAATGCTCGGGCAATCTACCTGCGGCATCGGTCTGCTGGCGTTGGCGGACCTGTGCCGAGCGGCGGGCTTGAGTGGCAATAGCGCCTTGGTGCCGAAGCCTCAGCATCATTCCGCGCGGGCTAAACGAATGGTTTTCCTTCACATGCGTGGCGGCCCCGGACACATGGATACGTTTGAGTACAAGCCCGAACTCTACAAACGGGCCGGCGAAAAGGCGAAAGGGGGTCGCATTCTGGTGGGTGAAAACTGGAAGTTTAAAGAACGCGGCAATAGCGGACTGTGGGTGTCTGATTTGCTGCCGCACATTGCCGAACACGCGGACGATCTTTGCGTTCTGTCGGGCTTGCACACGGATTCGGGCAATCACACACCGGCCATGCTGCAACTCCACACGGGAACGTTTCAGTTCACCCGTCCATCCATGGGGGCGTGGTTGATGTATGGCCTCGGGACCGAGAATGAAAATCTCCCTGGCTTCATTACCATGAGTCCGCCGCTGATTAATGGCGGGGCGAAAAACTACGGGACAGCGTTTCTGCCGGCGGTTTATCAGGGGACATCCATCGGGGATATCAACACGCCTATCAAAGACGCCACGATCACAAATCTCCGAAACGAACGGATGCCGGTCAGGCAGCAGCGGCATCAGCTCGATTTTGTGCAGTCGCTCAATCAGGAATTTGCCGCGAGCGATCCGTCGGACACGCAGGTGGATGGAGTCATTGAATCATTCGAGCGCGCCTTCCGAATGCAGGCCGAGTTGCCGCGCGTGATGGATATTTCGGGTGAATCCCAGGCGACCCTTGATTCCTATGGCATCGGTGACCGGAAACCGACGGACAATTTCGGGCGCCAATGCCTGCTTGCCCGCCGCATGTTGGAGGCCGGTGTTCGCCACATCGAACTGTGCGATGAATTCTGGGACCAGCACAGCAATCTGGTAAAAGGACACAACCAACGGGCCCTGGCGACTGATCAGCCGATTGGCGCATTCATCAAGGACTTGAAGACGCGGGGTTTGTTTGATGAGACGCTGATTTTATGGGGCGGCGAATTTGGTCGCACGCCGGACACGAAGCGAAAGGATTCGGACGGTCGCGATCATAATCCTGCCGGATACACGATGTTTCTGGCTGGCGGCGGAACAAAGGGCGGATTTCAGTACGGTGCGACGGATGAACTTGGCTACAAGGCCGTGGAGGGACGCATGCACCTGCATGATTTGCACGCCACGATTCTGCATCTCATGGGACTGGATCATGAGAA
>CALBIE010000209.1 GCA_937893495.1 uncultured Verrucomicrobiales bacterium
ATTCGGCAACTTGCCTACTCGGACCGGATTCGCTGAGGGAGAAATCAAGCCACGACGCTCGGCATAAATGCCCTGATTCATCTTTGGATTGTAGACCTCCGGCAAAAGGACGCTCTGCTTGATGTCACCACCCGCGTCACCAATAAACTTCACGTCCACCGATTGACCCGCCGGACCACCCGGCGGATAGACCGCATGGGGTCTGGGAAAATTTCCAAAGTGCAGGCGATACAAATCATTACGCCCCAAAAACGATGTTTCGCGAATCTGAACGAAATATTTACCGTCGTAAGGAGCAATCAACGTCAGAAAGGAATCCTGAATCAGTAGAGGATTGTCATCGTTGCGCTTCAGAATTTTGCCATCCTTATCGAGGATGGCCATATAAGGGTCGAAAAAAGAACGAGCCAACCGAATCGCTTCGATTTCAGCAGAAATATTCTCACCCTTCTTGGCCTCGAAAACGTAATGATCGACATCTTCGGTTGAAATGCGTCCCAGTAAAGTTACGTTTTTCGCCAGTGGCTCCGCCGTTGCTCGCTCATTGTTTTCAGATTTCTTCTCGGCTTCTTCGACCTGTTTAAAAGGGCCCACGTAAAACGTGCGCAGGTCGGAAAGACCGGTTTTCGAGCGCAGTCGGACTTTTTGCTCGCCCAATTCGCACCCGGGCGAAACTTTCACCATAACAACGACGGACTTGTCGTCGGCTTTGACAATTTTCTGTACGGTAACCCCCTTGTCATAGAGCACGACTTCGACCGTGTCCGCCAGACGCCGGCCAGAGAAGGTCAATTCAGCCTCGGTGCCACGCTGGATTCCCGTCGGCGAAACGGTCGTAAGACTTGGATCAACTGCCCAGAGGGTGCCCGACGCCATTAGGCAACTAAGAGAGAGAAGTATTTTTTTCATTGTCTGATTAAAGGAAGCGGGGCAACACCCATTTTCGATGCTGCCCCGCAAGGCTTTTACAATCACGCATATTCCCGGCGCGAAATCGGCTTGTTATGCCAGCAACTTGGGTTCAACCCGAGGGCCGCCAGTCACAATGGCCTGTGGCCGCCCACCGGGTGACATCAAGCGCTTCTCTGGATTAATACCTATCAGCGTGAGCAGCGTGGCTGCATACTCGGCCACATGCAACGGCTGTTCTTCTGGTTCCGCGCCGGTTGCATCCGAGGAGCCGTGAATGTAACCCCGCTTCATTCCGCCACCAGCCAAAGCGATACTGAACACCTTGGCCCAGTGATCACGACCGGCAGTCCGGTTAATCTTTGGCGTGCGACCGAACTCAGAGGTCACCATCACCAGCGTGGTATCCAGCAGACCGCGCTGATCAAGGTCGGTAATCAACTGTGCATACGCCTGATCAAAGGAAGGCAGAGTCCGTTCCATGCTGCGCTGGATATTGTCATGCATATCCCATCCGCCGTAAGTCATGGTCACGTAACGCACCCCCGATTCCACCAGGCGCCGAGCGAGAAGCATTCTCTGACCGGCCGAATTGCGACCGTAGGCATCGCGAAGCTTGCCAGGTTCCTTGTTAATATCAAACGCGGCCCGCGCTTCCGGAGAACTGATCAGGCTGTAAGCACGGCTGTAAAATGAATCCATTCCGTCAAGTGCATCGGCCTTTTCCAAACCGCTAAAGTGAGCATCAACGATGGCCCGCATGCTCTTGCGCTTGTCAAACCGGTTGTCGTCAATCCCATTGGGCAGCTTGAGGTCACGCACTTGAAAATTACCACTGGCAGGATCTGATCCGAGGCTAAACGGCCCGAAAGCCGATCCCAGGTAACCGGTACCACCGAACTGACTCTGGTTGGGAATGGCAACGTAGGGCGGCAGGTTCTTTCGTGAACCCAATTCGTGGGAAACCACACTTCCAAGGCTCGGATATTCGAGCGCCGGACTCGGGCGATTGCCGGTCATCATGTTGTGGGTGCCCCGCTCGTGCGCCGCTTCGCCGTGAGTCATGGAACGAACAACCGTAATCTTGTCGGCAATCTGGGCTGTCTTCTGCATATATTGCGAAAAGTGTTCACCCGGAATCTTTGTCTTTACCGAACCCAACGGACCCTTGTACTCAATCGGCGAGTTGACCTTGGGATCCCAGGTTTCTTGATGAGCACATCCACCCGGCAGGTAAATATGAATGATCGACTGCGCCTTCGCTTTGGGTGCCGGATAGGTTTCCGAGGCTTGAAGCCGGAAAATATCACCCATGCTCAGACCCAGCGTGCCAAGGGCACCGACCTGAAGGAAATCGCGACGAGAAGGATTCCACGGATGATCCGGAGAGTTACACCAGCCATTATTAGCTTTTTTCATAGTTATTTCGCAATAAGTAAGTTGTTATGACTGTCCACATTAAACTTTATTCAAAATCGTTTGCCAACCCTTTTTCACGCCAAAGGTCGTTGCCGATCCTGGATTTTCGACCTGAATGGAGCAAACCTCATTCGACACATTTTCAAGTTGGCAGAGGCACCGTTGAAACACGCAACCAACATCCACGCGCTCGACTCATTCCACTCGCTCGGTCTGCAGCGGATGACCTGATCTACCCATGGTTGTGATTTTGCCTTTCTGGACGAGCGCTGCACTTGACCCTCGCCTTAATTGTCCGTAACAATCTCTTTGTTAAGACTTTGCACGGTCGCCAGTGAATTCCCCGATTTGCCAACAGGGAAATCGCCTGACACAACGAAGACGAAAGAATGAATCGACACAAATCGCCTTGAATAACCGGTGTATCAACAAAATGATGTACCATTCCGGTAGCTTCATGGCGAACGGTAACGAAGTTGCCCTATGAAGAATTCTCTCCGCTTCGCTGCGTTCGTCGGCATGTTGGCGCTGGTTATTCCCTCTAGTCTGACGGCTCGGACTCTGATTTTCAGCACGTTTGCCGGCAAAACAAAGGTTCCCGGAGCTTTGGATGGCGCAGGCGCGGAGGCACGCTTCCGCAACCCCGGTTCCGTTGCCATCAATTCGGCCGGCACGACCTACGTCTCGGACAATCAAAACCACATCATCCGCCGAATCTCAACCAACGGAGTTGTAACCACTCTGGCTGGTTTTCCAGGCGTCAGCGGCAGCGCAGATGGCACTAACACGACGGCGCGGTTTTCCGCCCCGGCGGGTATCACTACGGATGCAGCCGGAAACATTTATATTGCCGACAAAAATAACCACACCATCCGCAAAATCGACACTCTCGGTTTGGTCTCCACGCTTGCCGGCCTGGCCGGACAAAGCGGCACCACCGATGGGACCGGCAACGCGGCACGTTTTAGTTTTCCGTCCGGCATCGCTGTAGATGCTGCGGGTAACCTCTATGTCGCGGATTCGGGCAATAACACAGTCCGCAAAATCACGGCAGCCGGGGTCGTAACAACGCTGGCTGGAGTGGCCGGCACAACCGGGGCAACCGACGGCGCAGGCGCGGTGGCCCTGTTCAATCTGCCGACTGATGTCGCGGCCAATGCAGCGGGAACTGTTTTTATCGCTGACACTTTTAACCACGCAATTCGAATGATTACCCCGGCGGGGGTCGTCTCCACATTGGCAGGAACTGCCGGAACTCCCGGCAGCACGGATGGCGCCGGAGCGGCAGCGAAGTTTTTTCTACCACAGGGAGTGGCGCTTGATGCCGCTGGAAACATTATCGTGGCGGATACAGAAAACCGCACGCTCCGAAACATCACCCCGACTGGAGTCGTCACCACCATTGCCGGAGCGCCGGGAATCGCCGGGGCCAATGTCGATGGCGCCGACCTCAATGCACGCTTTTACAGTCCGGTCGGGATCGCCGTATATACGAATGGAATTATTGCCGTCACGGATATCTTCGATCATACCATTCGTCGAGGAACCCCGCCGGGATTGATTGCCGTCACCAATGCTGAATACCGGGTCACAACTCTGGCAGGATTGGCCGGTCAAATCGGTCTCACCGATGCTGCCGGCAGCCTTGCCCGTTTCAATCAACCCCGCGGCATCGCCCTTTCACCCGGCGGCACGGTCTTCGTTGCTGACACGGTCAACAACGCCATTCGCGCCATCTCGCCAACCGGTATAGTCAGCACATTTGCTGCTAATGCGGGATTGAACGCGCCACAAGGCATGGTGGTTGATTCAGCCGGCAACCTCTACGTGGCGGATTCTGGAAACGAGGTCATCCGGAAGATCACGCCTACGTCCGTCGTCTCCATTTTTGCCGGGCAGCTTGGCGTGGCGGGCGGCGCGGACGGAATCAGCACAGCCGCCACGTTCAACCGGCCAGTCGGACTTTCAATTGACGGCCTTGGAAATCTCTACGTCGCCGACCAGGCCAATCACACAATCCGGAAGATTTCACCCCAGGGAATAGTCGGCACCCTTGCGGGACTTGCCGGGCAAATGGGTTTTGCTGACGGAACAGGCAATGCCGCGCGTTTCAAAGAACCAACGGACGTGGCCGTGGACAGTGCGGGAATCGTTTACGTCGCGGATACGGACAATCATGTTGTTCGGAAGATCACGCCAACCGGGGTCGTGACGACGCTGGTCGGCGCGGCCGGATTGAATGGCACGGTGGACGGAACCGGAAACGCCGCTCGATTTGACGGACCTTCAGGTTTGGCTCTGGATGGTGGAGGTAATCTCTATGTCAGCGATCTCTTCAACCACACTATCCGTAAGGTTTCTCCGTCCGCGGTCGTAACCACGATCGTGGGCAATGCAGGAGTCATTGGCGCCACCGATGGAATTGGAACCAATGCAACTTTTCATTCACCCTACCACCTCGCATCGGATCGGTTTGGCAACCTTTTCATTGCGGACATCACCAATTCCGTCATCCGTAAAGCTACACCGATCTGGGCCAGTCGCGTTCTCCCGCCCAGGGGCTACTGGCCGACTCTCAACGTCCTCGTAACCATCAACGCCGTGCCACCCACCGGGGCAACGTCATTTGCCGTGGAAGACTCTCTGCCACGCGGCACCAATGGCGCGCTGATTGAGGCAACGGTCAGCGCCATTAATAACGGCGGTGTCTTCGAGGCAGTGAATTCCAAAATCAAGTTTGGCCCCTACTTTGATGACCTGCCACGCACGCTGGTCTATCAATTGACCATGCCCGCACGAACAGCGGGACTCCTCACCTGGGAAGGCGTGATTTCAATCGAAGGCGTCGACTTTACCATCGGTGGCAGTAACATCCTGGATCACGCGCCGCTTCACCCGGCTGATCATATCGTTCACACGAACAACATCATCGATATCAACGAAGTCACTGCCTACGCCAGCGCCTGGAACGCCGGGGCGATTTGGGACGTGGAGCCAAATCCGATTCCGATTGCGTACCTGACCCGGGCTGGTGCCATTTGGAAAGGCGGCGAGTTTTATGCCTTTATTCCCCCGCTGTCCAGCGCCCCCCTATGCTGGCAGAACACCGCGCGGCCGGTCGTTTCATTGCCCTCGACCGGAACAGCCATCCCCATTCCCGCCCGCCAATCCCGCTTCCAGACCACGAGTCTTCTCCCGGCCAGCCCGGGGGGAACCGCGGTCAGTACGATGGCCGGAACGTTTACCCCGCTGCAGACTCATCGCATCACGATTAACGTGTCGCCGCAGCCCAGCGTGCGAGCCTATGCCGTCGAGGACCATTTTCCAAGTGGCTGGACTGCTTCCAACCTGTCCGCCGGCGGCGTGGTTGACTTGATTAACAACAAGGTCAAGTGGGGCCCTTATCTTGATGCCGTTCCACGCACCTTCACATACGACGTTATGGCACCGGTGAACACGACCGGTTCGGCGAGTTTTATCGGCGTTGTTTCTTTTGACGGAACGGGTGCAAGCGTTTCCGGCCAACGGCAAACCTTGTCAACGGCTCCACCACAGCCCCAGTTGCTCGGAGCCACCACCGGCGCGAACAACCAATTCCAGATGAATCTGACTGGCACATTGAATCAAGTCTGGGTAATTCAGGTTTCCACCAACCTCGTGAACTGGACACCCTTGTTCAATGTAACCAACACTCTTGGCAGTATCCAGATACTCGACAACACCGCCGCGGATTATCCTCGCCGATTTTACCGCGCCGTTGCGCCGTGACCTTTTCCTGAAATACTGTTACACCATCGCAACCACGATTCGTGAACTGCACTTTACATGAATAAAAAACTGCGCCAACTGACCGCCACGATCGCCTGTCTCAGCTGCACCAGCGCCATCGACGCCGCCGATATTTTCGAGGTCACTGCCACGACGACCGATCTTCTCCCGCTGCTACAGACGACGGTCGGATCGTCGGATATTATTCCCCTGATCAATCAGGCTTCCAGCGCGCAGGGAGCGTTCGCCCCGTTTGCCCTCCGTGCCTACAGCGCGAACCTTTCCTATGCCGGCGTTCCCAACGCGATGAACATTGCCTTCAATGCAGCGGGCACGACAGCCACATTGACGAGTCCCCTGACCGGCCTGAGCGTCACCTTTGCCGGGGCGAACCGAACAGTCCTGCAGAGCCAGATTGAAGATTACCTGAAGAATTCGGGCAGTGCCGAGTACGGTCGGATGATGAACATCATCAATGCCCGATCGCTCGTCTCCGTGACCGACGGCAATCCCGGAAGTTCAACCGCATCCATCGCCAACCAGGCTTTCCGCGAACTCGCCGATATGCCTCGCCGCCACTCTCACGCCGGCATGAGCCCGGACCTCGACAGCAACTGGGCCTTGAGTGCGGATGCCGAATACACCACAGCCAACCCCAAGGGATTCAATGTCGATACTTTCAGTCTGCCCATCCGCGCCAGTCTGGGCGTCGGCGAAATCGCCGGCATAAACATCACGGTCCCGCTGAGTTGGAGCAAAATTAAAGCGGATGGGGGCAGCGGCAGCGCCACTGTCTGGCGCGGCGGCGTGAATATCGGCATCCCGATTCACATCATGAATTCGAGTGGGCGCGGCGACTGGGGCTGGAAGGTTGCCCCAATCGGCGGCGTGAATTTCGTCGGCTCCGAAGACATGGGCACCGGCGGAATGCTTCTGCACGGGGGCATTGGCAATGCGGTCAGCTACGACTTCGATCGCTTCCGCCTCATGGTCCTCAGCCAGTGCAGTTACCACACCAGCATGTCGTTCTCACTTGGCGGGTATGATTTTGATCCCGGCGTGAACTCGATGATTCTGAAGAACGGCTTGCGCGCCTCGATCCCGATCAGCCGAAGCTGGGCGCTCGAACCCTACGCCACTTACACCACGTTTCTTGATTCAGCGGCCATTGACCAATACATCACGCTCGGAATTGATGGTTTCTATTTCTTCGGCGGGCGCGGCGGCAACCCGCCAAAACACCTCGGCCACTTGCGGGCCGGTGCCTACACCGACCTGGCCGATGATTACACCTCCTTCAGTTTCCGCGTTGGCGCCGGCTGGCATTTCTAGTTCAATGCAAGTTCTGGCGAGCTGATACTCCCTGTCCGAAGATTGCCCCCTCATTCGGCCAGAACTGAGGCTTTTACAAAAACGTTCGGCACTCACCCCGCCGAATCCAGTCGAGGCGAAATGGCCAATCCCGCCCGGTGCCCCCGGTGCATCCGAAAACTTTCACGGATGTGAATTTCGTTCCACATCGCCTAAAAGAATATCGGCGGCAACTCGTTTTCAATTCACCCATTGACGACCACGTGCCGTCCGATAGCGTAGGTGAAGATCACCACTCGTTAACACTTATGCGGGAAAATCGAAAATTGCCGTTCAACCTACTGATCACAGTCTCGCTGATTGTCGGCACCCAATTGAACGCCACTGCGGCCACCACCGTCCGCGTCGCTGCTGTTTCATTTGAGCCAAAGAAGTTCGATCTTCCGGGAAATGCCAATCGACTGGAGACCCTTTACCGCCAGGCAAAAGCCGGCGGTGCGCAAATTGCCGTTGCACCCGAGGGCGCACTCGATGGATACGTCGTCAACGAAATCATCGCCGGAAAGGTATTGGCTGAATCGATGAAAACCGTAGCGGTGACTTTGGACAGCCCGGTCATTCAACGTTTTCAACAACTGGCTAGCGAACTCGAGTTGTGCCTCGTGTTTGGTTTTGCGGAGCGAATCAAGGACGACGTGTTCAATTGCGCGGTCTTCATCGACCACACCGGCCGCATCGCCGGCAAGTATCACAAAATGCAGTTTGCGGAAGGTTACCATCTCGATTGGTGGTTCAATCGTCTCGGCGACCGAAGTCGCGCCTTCGACACCCCCTTCGGCCGCTGTGGCATCCTGATCTGCAACGACCGATGGAATCCGCAACTTGCCCGCATTCCGGTCCTCGACGGAGCGCAGTTTCTGGTAATCCCCGCCTACGGCTCGCGGTCGAAAAAACAGGACGAAGCGGTTTTGGCACGAGGCAAAGAAAACAACGTACCCGTCATCGAGGCCAATGTTG
Organism: uncultured Verrucomicrobiales bacterium; assembly: GCA_937893495.1. Taxonomy (GTDB): domain Bacteria; phylum Verrucomicrobiota; class Verrucomicrobiia; order Limisphaerales; family JAYPXF01; genus CALBIE01. Next base: position 8,425 of record CALBIE010000209.1, read on the forward strand.
GCGTTACCCTCGTGGTCGATAACCAAAAAATTGTGGCCGTGGATCGCCAAGTAAAAGGTATCACGTTCGGGACGATCACCATTTCCTCTCCTACGCTACCGCAAGCATCGGCACGGGACGAAGCGGAGCGCCAATTTCGCACCTGGCGCTCCCGGGAAATGAAGATCCGCTACGACAAGACGATGGCGCGGGTGAAGAAAAACCCCGGTAAATGACGCGGCCGCGAGGTGAACTACAATTGCAGCCAATCGCGCAATCGGGTATTGAGCCCGGCAAGATCATCGGCCATCGGCGTCCAGCACTAATGGGTGACCGCTCACGCTAATGGGCGACCCGTTTACGTTTATATTCCCCTATCTGCGCCGAGTCCGGGCCAACGACCGTGCGCCGGAGTTTCGACAACGCTGCGATGGATTGGGAATCAAAGGAGTTTCGCTTCATTCCTATCGTTATGCCTGGGCGGAACGCGCGAAAGAATGTGGGTATCCAGAACGATTCGCTCAGGAGGCGCTGGGACATAATTCTTTGGCCGTCCATCGGGCATATGCAAGGCAAGCCAAGGTGCAAGTACCGGCTTGAGGAATATGAAAACAACCGAGCAAAATCGGCGTAAATACAGGAATTCCCTTTGTTTTTCTGCGTTAAAATGTCATCGTTACCAAGATTTCGTAAGGATCGTGAATCATTCCGCCAAATGTTTTCGAGGGTTTTTGCGCTGCGCCACAAAGTGGCTCGCGATTGCTCTTTTTACAGTCCCATCCGGTTTGCTGAATGCCGCGAATCATACGGGGTTGGAATGGGATGCGGTGACGAAGACGGTAAGTTCCAGGCCGGGGGAGTTGAAGCTGGAGATGGCGTATGCGTTCACCAATGTGTCCGCAGCGGAAGTTGTGATTCAGCATGTGGCGACTTCGTGTGGGTGCAGTGTCGCGAAGATTCCGGTGAAGCCGTGGAGCTTGCCACCGGGGACGAATGGGCAGATTAACGTCACGGTGGATTTGAGGGGACGGCGAGGGGTGCTTTCGAAATCGGTCTATGTGGTCACATCGCGCGGACTGGTCGTGCTGGGGGCGACGGTGAATATTGCAGCCACGCCACCGGCTACGGCGGTGGCGATGAATGACCGGGGCAAGAATATTCAGATTGCCAAAGTCGATCGACAGGCGGTGTTCAAGGGGGACTGCGCCAGATGCCATGCCACACCGGCCAAAGGAAAAATGGGCAAGGAATTGTTCGCCGTTGCCTGCGGAATCTGCCACGAGGCGGAACACCGGGCGTCGATGGTTCCCGACCTGCTAAAGCTCAATAAGCCGACATCGGAGGTTTATTGGCGGCAGTGGGTCGAAATTGGAAATACGACCGGTCTCATGCCGGCTTTCTTGGATAGGAATGGTGGGATACTGAACCCGAAACAGGTCGACTCCCTTATAGATTTCATGACGCTCCGAAAAAAGTAAGCGGTAAAGCGGCCATCCACCCCGTACGATTAGAGCGTGGCTATTCGGCCACAAAATACGATGACAACGCGGTCAGCCCGCCCAAATTACTACGATCCTAATTTGGCCGAAAGTACGACCGCAAAAAAGTGCATAGCACGTAAAGACTGGGATACTCAGTTCTTTCGCGGATACACCCTGATCTTGCCATCCTTTCCCAGCACGAACTTAAGTGCGCCTCGATAACCCTTGGGCAGGTGATCTCTCAGGTCCACTTTCACCTTATGGGACTTGCTTGCGGAATCCAACCATGACACTTCGCACGTCTCATTGCGCCGAATTCGCATCTCCCCCCCGTAAACCTTCCATATCCCACCTGGCAACGTTCCGAATTGAAAACTGAATCCGCGCTCACCGCTAATCCAAAACAGCGTCAGCCGTTCGGATGTTTCGTTTCGGGCTTCGACCGTTTGGGCTGACGTCGCGCAACCCATTGGCATAATCAATATCAAACAAAGAATCAGATTTTTCATTGTCCTTCAATTCTACCAGTCCATACGTCCTCAAAGTCTCGGGGCGGATTCTCATCCATGCGATACTTCCAGTCGTTCGACATGTCATGTGGTGTTTCGTCGTCGTAATAGTCGAGCGGAGGCAACGGCCCGAACGGCACCCCAGCGGCACGCCCTGCCTTCCAAATGTATTCCAAGGGAGCCAAGCTCAACCAATTCCGCGAAGATTCCCATCCGCCACCTATATCGGAATGATCTCCAGGGAAAATCTCTTGCGAGTAGACCTGCCCCGGTCCGGGCTTACTCAAGGGGGTCAAAGGAAACTTGCTCCGATGCTCATCTTTGGCCACCGCCTGAGCCGAGTGCTCAACATTCGGCGGCAGTTTCAAGTTAACTCCGATGTTGATTGCGTTCCCAGGCCATCCAAACGAACCAACGGTATCAAACAGCCCGATAAAGCGAATCTTGGGCACTACGCAGGGTTTGCCCCACACCTTGTGCCTCGTCTTACCGACGAAGCGAAGTCCGCTGCCGTCGCCGCGTTCGTAGACCATGTTCGCAAATTCCCGAGCCAAGGCTGCGCCTCGACTAAACCCGATAATATCGATGTCCTTGTCCTCTGGATAAGCTTCCAGAAAGCGTCGATACATCCACTCGAGACGAGCGCGTCCTCCCGCACCCGTGAACCCACCTACAACCTTCCAGCTTCGATCTCCAACTCCCGATCTATAAAAAGCAGGCCCTTCGTATATCCCGTGGAGAATTGAAACGTGGGTCTGGGTTTCATAACGAGTCCCAGTACCATCAAAGGCATACAATGCCAACCCGATCGGGTCGACCACATCCAACGGACGGTTTCTCACGAATCCGTAGAGATTAAGCCCTCCATTCTCTTGAATTGGATCACTATTCAACCACCGCCCGGTATCCGGATTGTAGAATCGATACCCGTAATAATAGAAATCGCTAACCTCGTCGTACAGCTTGGTCGAGAATCGGTAGGGGTTACGGCGCGCGAATTCTCCCGAAGCCCGCAGCATTTCTCCAAACGGGCCGTACTCGTAGCGAGCTGACGTGGTTCCATCAGCCGCGTTGACGGTCATCGTCACGTTGCCATTGCCATCATAGCCGTAAAAGTGCGTCGCAAGTTGAGCCCCGGTGTTGTCCGTGCACATCAGTAATCCACCCACCCCACCCGCTCCCTGCATAGACCCGCTCAGGTCCGTGCCCCAGGCATACTTGCGCAGGATGGTCTGCGCTCCGTTCGCCTCCGCAATCACATTCCATCCGTCGTAGAGAAAATAGGTGGTCCACGAAGGACTTACTGCCCCCGTGCTCGGTCCCATCCCGTTGTCAAAATCCAGGCGCCCCATGATTGTTTCGATGCGTCGGCGCACGAGTCTTCCCGCGTGATCGTAATCGAAGAAGACGGTGAACTTGTAATTCGCCGGCCAATTGGGGTTGGTATCGGCCTTGATCAATCGGTTTTCCCCATCCCAAATGTAATGCCAGCGCCCGTCGGTCGCGAGATTGCCGTCCCCATCGTAGTTAAACTCCTCCGGGTGGCCCGGTAGATATCGCTTGCCGGTTTCGGTTATCAGTTGTCCGTCAATTTCGGCTGATACGGTGACATCCTGCACCGCCCGAGTACCGACGTTCGGCAGGGTGACCGTCTTATGGAATAAGTTGTTGACCGGCGTAACAAGTTCGCCGTTCACCCGCACGGTGCCAGACGTGATCCTGCCCATCACATCAATTCTATTCGGAACATCACGCCGGGTGTACTGATTGAGCGTGTTGACCGTGTAGGTCGCCAGTCGATCGGGATCCTCATTTCGCCTGGTGGACTTGCGATTGCCGATATCGTCGAAGTCGTACTCGAAGGCCATCCCGGGAACGGGCGTGTCGTCGACAAAGGTCTTCTTGGCGTTGGTCACCTGACCCAGGTAATCATAGGTGAAGTCCCACTCGGCGCCATCCGCCTCGGTCAGTTTCGTGCGCCGATTGGCCTGGTTGTAGGCGTAAAGCGCCGTGACTTCCGAACCAGTCGTCGGCAGGTTGGAGATTTTTCTCAACCGGTCAAAAGTATCGTACAACCGGGTGGTGGTCATCCGATAAGTGCCACCCTCCTTGAAATGAACGTTCTCCACCCGCGCACTGCGGCGCCGGTACTGGTAGGTAGCGGAATGGTTGCCGACAATCACCGAATCGAGCCGGGAGGCGGGATCGTAGGTGTAACCGATCCGGTGTTTTTCCACACCGTTCTGCTTGAGCACATGGGCCGAGCGGCGATTCATGCCGTCAAACTCGTTGTGTTGCGAATAACCCACGAGCCCGGGAGAAACGTCCGTCCGGGTCAATTGGCCCAGATTGTTGTATTCAAAGTCGCTCTGAATCTGATTCTGAGTCTGTGGTCCCCGTTCGGCATGCTTAACCCGGCCGCGGCGATTGTAATCAAATCGCGTCGCCGGGGTGTCGTCACTGTACGAAATCTCGGTCAGATCACCGGAACGGCTGTACGTGTAAGTAGTCTGAACACCCCGAGCCCAGGTGCGTTTCTGCAGCCGACCCGATGGATAGTATTGATACGAGGGACCATTGCCGTTGGCATAAGCCTTGGATGTCAGCCATCCCCGGCGCGAATCGTAGTTCCAGGTTGTGGTGGCATTGCCCTGATTGCCGGCATACTCCTGCCAGGTCTTCATCGTCTTCACCCGCCCGGCGAAGTCGTAAATTATTTATGAGTTGGTAATCCGTAGCGGAATTTCATTTACGAAGCCTGAACATTCCCCTTCCAGCATCGGTTATCGATTCTGGTTGGACTCCTTATCGAAATCTCCTGACTGCAAATACCTGGCCAGAACGGTACAAGGGAAGCGCAGATTCATACCAGGCAGGCTGGTACGCGGGGCGGGGGTCGAACCCACAACCTTCGGCTTCGGAGGCCGACACTCTATCCAATT
>CALBIE010000210.1 GCA_937893495.1 uncultured Verrucomicrobiales bacterium
GCTTTCCTCAAGGCTTCCAATACCGGGGCCATCGATATCTTCGGCACATCAGTCGGCATCTCGGATGACACCATCGTAGTGGGAGCCCCATTTGAAGACAGCAGTTCCATCGGGATAAACGGCGAGCAAGTCAACAACGCCACGACCAATGCCGGCGCCGCCTATGTCTTCGTCCGTAGCGGAACCAATTGGACCCAGCAGGCCTACCTCAAAGCGTCGAATGCCGGATCGAATGACTGGTTCAGTGGAAACTCCGTTGCCATCTCGGGAGATACCGTTCTGGTCGGCGCACATCTGGAGGACAGTAACGCCATCGGCATCAACGGAAATGGGGCTGACAATAGCGCTCCGGATGCCGGGGCAGCGTACATCTTCACCGGATTCGGACCTCTTCCCGGAGCGCCAACAATCGTTCAACCGCCCGTCGGCCAAACGGTCGCCGGCAGCAGCAATGCCCTCCTCAGCGTCACGGCCAATTTTGCAAGTGGATACCAATGGCTCTTCAACGGCACCGCATTAAGCGGTCAGACCAACGCGAACTTGTCATTGACCAATCTCCGGCGTACTAATGCCGGCCTCTACTCAATCGTTGTCATCAATGGAAATGGAAGTGTCACCAGCAGTCCGGCTCAACTGCGGGTGTTGGTCCAGCAGCGACTGAGATTGCCCCTTCGCATTGCCCCGGATCGTTTCCGCATTTCGTTCCGCGACCAGGATGATTCGGGTCACCCCGATGATTTCAGCCGACTCGAACTACAGTGGCGCACCAGCGCGCCAACCGGCTCCGATACCAACTGGCAAATCATCTCCAACGGTTTCTCCGTCGTGGGCGAACTGATTCAGGTGGACGACACGAACAGCACCGGGTCCAACGTGCGAATCTACCGCGTGATCGAGCGGTGATTCCTGCATATTTTTCTCCACCGATTCAAGACAAGGTCTGCACAAACTTCGAACTACCGTCGCGACCGACGGCACAAGTGCCACCAGGATTACGTGAGGCTGCAGGGAATGAGCACTTGCTCGTCATCATAGACAAACGTCACGCCACCTGTGGCAAAATTCCCCACATCCGCTACCGTCGCACGTCCTTCCGGAGTCTCGAGAATTGCCTCCATTGCCTTCCTTGATTCCACATACAAACCGACAATCATATAAAAGGGCGGTTTCTCCCCGGGCACGGCAGTCTCGCATTTGCCGATCGTCCATCCCAAGAGGCCATTCATCTTCTTCGCCAGGGGAATATGTACGTTCTGGTAATAACGATCGAATTCGACCGCGTCGGTGGGATGCCCATAAAGAACAGTCAGTCTGGTCATAGATATTCGCTCTCTTTCGTCGGGTTGTCTTGCCTGGTTCCACCTTAGCCCGACGCCAACTCCGAGTGCCAAAGAATTCTCATTTTGGCAACGGAGCGCCGGCTGGTAGCCGGCTTCTGCCCTGACAACACCGAAAACTGCTTTCCTTTCGGGCGGTTTAAGCCGATTGCAAATCGGCGCTCCGCTAAAATGAGCATTGCTGACGAGAGCTAAAGAATTCTTCTCCTCGTGAAGTCACCGGGTTAGCCTGAATCGTTATCCATGAACAAATTTTTCAAATCATTCGGACCGGCCATCATTGTCGCAGCCGTGGTTCTCGGGCCCGGTTCCATTCTCACCAGCTCGAAGGTCGGCGCCACGTTCGGAATTATCGGCCTGTTCGTCGTCATCGCCGCCGCCATACTCATGATTGCCATGGTGGCTCTGTCCGCCCGTCTCGGTGCCGTTTATGACAACAGCTTGTGCGATGAACTGACCAGCCGACTCGGGAGACCCGTTTCGGTTTTTATCGGGCTGACTCTTTTTACGCTGGTGGCATTTTTTCAGTCGTCCAACAACATCGCTCTGGTTGGAGGCATCGAGCCCATGCTGGGCGACGAACCGCTGAGTTTGGCGGCGCGGTCCGGCATCCTCATCGTCGTCAACCTGCTGATCATCGCCAGCCTTTATCTGCTTCGAAACATCTACTCCTCGATTGAAAATTTCATGAAGCTGCTCATGGGAATGATGACTCTCGCCTTTCTGGCCAATTTCATTGTCATCTTTCTCAAACCCCGCGATTTCGTCGCCGTCGCGTCGACCGAGACGCGTGATTTATTGCCATTGCTGGGGATGATCGGCACCACGTTCTCCGTTGGCGGCGCATTCTATCAGGCCTATCTCGTCAAAGAGAAAGGCTGGGGGCTGGGCGATGTTCGCAAGGGAGTCGTGGATTCCGTTGTCAGCATCTCCATGCTGGGGCTTGTGACGTGCATTATTCTCCTCACGTCGTGGCGGGTGTTTTACGGCAATCCCGAGCCGGTCAAACTTGCCTCGGTCGGCGATGTAGCGCGGCAACTCGAGCCATTTTTCGGTTCCGCGGCAAAGATCATTTTCTGCACGGGTATCCTCGCCGGAGCATTGAGTTCATTCCTCGTCAACGCCCTGATCGGAGGAACGGTCATGTCGGACTCGATCGGCAAAGGCGCGAAGCTCGGGGATAGGTGGCCGCTTCATCTCACCGTAGTGGCGCTGCTCATCGGCATGGTGGTGGCGATCGCGTCGTTGGCCAGAGAGGGTAGCACGGTTCATCTCATTACGCTGGCCCAGGCCTTGACCGTATTGGGAATACCTGCGCTCGCCCTGGCTTTGATCTACCTCGGCACGCGGAAAGAACTCACCGGCGAACGAAAAGTTCCGCGAATCATTATCGCCCTCGCGATCATCGGGTTTTGCGTCTCCTGCGTCCTGGCATGCCTGACAGCGAAAAAAGTTTATCAGAAACTTAATCCGCCGGCTCAGACAACTGCGGTCGCGACAACGGGATTCAAGGGCTGATCAACGTTGCCATCCTTTCCTTTCCCCCTGATTGATTTCAAGTGTAACAAACCGATCACTCATTACTCCTCTATTATGAACAGACGCACATTTGTCGGACTTGCCGGCGCCGCTCTCGCCACGACGCCATTCGCCCTCGCTCAAGGGAAGCCACGCAAACGTCTGGCGATCATTACGACCGAGTGGCGCCATTTCAGCCATGCATGGCACATGGGAACGCGTTTTCTCGTCGGCTATCCGATCAACGGCAGGTGGCATCGTCCCGACATCGATGTCGTTTCAGCCTATGTGGATCAGTTTCCCAAAGGAGACCTCTCCCGCCGGCGCGCAAAGGAATTCGGTTTCAAGATCCACCCGACGATTGCCGAAGCGCTACGCTGTGGCGGTAAAAAGCTGGCCGTGGATGCCGTCCTGATTATCGGCGAACACGGAGACTATCCGGTGAACGAATTCGGGCAGAAAAAGTATCCCCGATACGAGTTTTTCAAAAGTGTCGTGGATGTGTTTCGCACGGACCAGGCCACGACGCCCGTTTTCAACGACAAGCACCTTTCATGGAAATGGGAATGGGCCAAAGAGATGGCTGAAACTTCGCGTTCGATGGGATTTCCATTTCTCGCCGGTTCATCTTTGCCGGTCACCTGGCGTATGCCGTCCGTTGATTTGCCGTACGGCGCCGAAACCGAAGAAGTCATGTGCGTCGCGATGGGGGGAGTGGACAGCTATGATTTTCACGCTCTGGAAACAATCCAATGCATGGCCGAGCGCCGTAAAGGGGGAGAGACCGGCGTGAAATGGCTGGAGGCGGTGCGAGGCGACGCGGCTTGGGACGCTATGAAGAAGGGGACATTTGCAGCCGGAGGCTGGAGTCCCGATCTGTTTGATGCCTGCCTGTCCCGCAGCCAGACCCTGCGGCAGACCGAATCGTTCAGCCACCGATTGCCCACACCGGGAATGATCCGCGCCATGGTGAAAGATCCCGTGGTCTATCGCTACGAGTATCGTGACGGTCTCCGCGCCACGATGCTCCTGTTGAACGGACTCGTGGGTGATTTCACTTTTGCGGCAAAATTGAAAGGGCGGCAGGAACCTCTCTCAACCCTCTTCTATCTGCCGCCAAATCCAAATGTCGTTTACTCAGCGGCGTTGATGTCCAAGGCCGAGGAAACATTCCTTACCGGCAAGGCACCTTACCCGATCGAGCGCACCCAACTCACCGCCGGATTGGTCGAAGCCGGTTGCCAATCGCTTACAAAAGGAAAGCGACTGGAGACGCCACATCTTACCGTGAAATACACAGCGCCACGAAAATCGCAGTTTCTGCAATCGTAACGCGCACAAAAATCGGCGCGCTGGACGAGCGGGCGCATTCGGGCGGAGCCCCGCCGTAGGAACGCGGACTTCAGTCCGCAGAGGCGTTGCAGTGCAGAAATCTTCCGGATATCGGTGACGATGTTTGCAAGTGGACGTCTCTGCGGCGTGAACGCCGCGCTCCGGGGCTCTGCCCGAATGCGCCCTAGACGAGTTCCGCGATCTTGCTCCCCTGATCGGTCAAATACTGCGGCCGTCCGGCGTGGTCAATCAGCGTCGTTGCAGGATCAATGCCAAGCACGTGATAGATCGTGGCCAGTATGTCCTGCGAACGATAAACACGGGAACGCGGGTGTTCACCGCGATCATCCGTAAACGGGTCAGTTCTTGACTATTGATAAACGGGTCAGTTCTTGACTATTGATACAAGGTTTCCGGGTTCCCATTTTTTGGTCTTCGAGGCGAGTCAGTCATCAGGAGAGCGGCGCAGCAGCGCACGCACTCCATGATCTGCCGGAAATCCGTACTCTCCGTTCAAACTGGATTCCTCATTCAAGTTCGTAAGAACGCGGCTCAACACTTGACCGGGAGAAAAATGGCCTGCAATCCCGTTTCAAGATGTCACAGTCATTCCTGTTCCTTACGCTCTGAGCCATGAAACTGAACCGCAAAACCTTTATCGTCCTGATCGCTTTTGCCGCCGCCGCGTTGCCCGGCTGGATTCACCCGATGCAGGCCGCCCGCCCCAACGTCATTTTTCTATTCGCCGATGATATGCGGCCGGATGCCATTCGCGCTCGCGGAAATCCGATCATCGAAACTCCGAACCTCGACCGGTTGATGGCCGAAGGTACCAGCTTTACCCGCGCCATTACGGCCTACCCCATTTGCCACGTCAGCCGCGCGGAAATCTTCACGGGACAATCCGCGTTCCGCTCGGGCTACCCCTATCGCAGCCGGACCATCCCGAAGGAAACCATGCTCTGGCCGCAGGCGATGACCAACGCCGGTTATCACGCCTGGTATGTCGGCAAATGGCATACACCCGGAACCGCGTGGAATTCCGGTTTTACCGAAACCAGCGGACTCTACTCTGGTGGAGGCGGCGGTAAGGACGCGCGCAAGACTCAATACGATTACAAAGACCGCCCGGTCACCGGCTATCGCGGCTGGACGTTCAAGACGGATGACAACAAGCCGCTGCCGGATAAAGGCATCGGACTCACTCCCGACATCAGCACGCTCTTTGCCGATGCGGCGATCGAGCTGCTCAAGCGCAAGCCGGACAAGCCGTTCTTCATGCAGGTGAATTTTACCGCCCCGCACGATCCCTTGCTCAAGCCGCCGGGATTCGAGAAGAAATACGACCCGAAGAAAATCCCGCTACCGGAAAACTTTGCACCGCAACACCCGTTCGACCACGGCAATTTCAACGGACGCGACGAGGTCATCCTTCCCCACCCACGCACGCCCAAGGACATTCGTGAGGAACTGGCGGTTTATTACGCCGTCGTTTCCCATCTCGACGCACAGATTGGGCGCATCGTTGACACCCTGAAGAAGTCCGGCCAATACGATAACACGATCATCATCTTTTCCAGCGACCACGGGCTGGCAATGGGTAGTCACGGTTTGATGGGAAAACAAAACCAGTACGAGCACAGCATCGGTGTGCCGCTGATTCTTGCCGGTCCGGGCATCAGGAAGAACACCCGCTCAAGCGGACAATGCTACCTGCGCGATCTCTACCCAACGATTTGTGAAATGATCGGCATTCCGATTCCAAAAACCGTTCAGTCAACCAGCCTGGTTCCCTTGCTCCGCGGCGAAAAGCAGGAAGTTCATCCATTCGTCATTGGCTATTTCACCGACACCCAACGAATGATTCGCGAAGGGGATTGGAAAATGGTGTGGTATCCAAAACGGGAGCGCTACCAGTTGTTCAATCTGAAGGGCGATCCCTATGAAGTGCAGAGTCTCGACAAGAGTCCGGCGCAGATCCAACGAATCGCGGGAATGCGCAATCGCCTCGAATCCTGGCTGCGCGAAAACCGCGATCCGTTGTTTGACGGGAAGTAGGTTTCCGGGCGAATTGCAGACGGAATCGCGCGAATACAGAGCGTTACCGCCGGCAGCACCGAATCGGGGAGCACGCCCGCCTCGGGCGTCGGTTTGCGCGCCCTCGCGCAAACCCTATTAAACTCGCGCGAATCGACCAATATCCGGAGGGATATCAAACCTTCGTTTCAGAACAAATCGCGTGCAGTGTCTTTGGCGAGGGTGCCAAAGACAGCGCCCGAGGCGGGCGCGATCCCCTATGATTACTGACCGAGTAGCGCAGCGTGAATCATCTGCGCATTCCCCTTCCCGGAGTTGCATTGCCACGCTGCCAAAGCCAAACTGGGCGCGATGAAAATCGTCGTGTTGGATGGCTACACATTGAATCCCGGAGACCTGTCGTGGGAGCCATTGGAGGCCCTGGGCGAATGCGCCATTTTTGATCGGAGCACCGAGAAACAAACAATCGCACGCGCCAAAGACGCGCACGTCATCGTCACCAACAAGTGCCCGCTCGACAAGGACATGCTGGGGCAATTGCCCCAGTTGAAATTCATCGCGGTCACTGCCACCGGGTTTAATATCGTCAATTCCGCGGTCGCCCGTGAATTGCATATCGATGTCGCAAACGTTCCCACCTACGGAACGAGGTCGGTCGCCCAGCACGCAATCGCCCTGCTGCTCGAACTTACCAATCATGTCGGCGTGCATTCTTCCGCCGTTCATGCGGGCGACTGGGTCATTTGCGCAGACTGGTGTTTCGCGCGGATGCCACTCACCGAACTCGACGGACTGACTCTGGGAATTGTCGGCTGGGGACGCATTGGCCAGGCCACCGCGGAAATCGGCCGCGCGCTGGGTATGAAAGTCATCGCCACCACGCGAAGCGAAAAGGCTGCCGACGACGTCGATTTCGTGGAGGTGGATTCCCTGTTCAAAACGGCGGACGTGATCAGCCTGCACTGCCCGTTGACGGCCGGGACTGAAATGATGGTCAATGCGGAGCGATTGGCATTGATGAAACCGTCGGCATTTCTTCTCAACACGAGCCGCGGCGGCCTGATTGATGAAACCGCGCTCGCCAGGGCATTGAACACCGATCAGATCGCGGGAGCCGCTCTGGATGTGCTTTCCACGGAACCACCCAAAGCGGACAACCCGATGTTGACCGCCAAGCATTGCATCATCACCCCGCACAACGCCTGGGCCAGCAAGGCCGCGCGGCAGCGACTGCTCGAGATCACCATCGCCAACGTCAGGGCGTTTCGTGAAGGCAATCCGAAGAATGTGGTAAATTGAAACCATGCGTCATTGGGGAAAACCGATTCCACCTTGCCGCCCCATCCTGATCCGATTATCTTGATGCCATGAATTGCGAAGAATTGCTGGTGGACGTCAAAATCGAAGCGCTTGAGGAGGGCGGATTCCTTGCCACCAGCGAGGAACTGCCCGGATTGGTCGCCCAGGGACGGACCATGACCGAGACAATCGAGATTGCCCAGGACGTCGCGCGGCGGCTTGTCGAATCAATGCTTGAGCACGGTGACGAACTGCCGGCCACTCTTCGCGCGAGACTGGCCGAAACAACCCAAAGTGTCAGTCTGAAGATACCGGTCGGCTTTTCCCTCCTGCTTCCCGCATGAGCCATTTGCCCGGATTGAAGTATCGGGAAATCGTCAAGCGTCTCAGGCATCATGGATTTGTATTCGACCGTTCCGCCAAAGGCAGCCACGAAATCTGGTTCAATGCGGTGACGCGTAAACGCACGACGGTTCCCCGACATCCAGGCGCAATTCCGAAGGGTACGCTTCGCGCAATCGTTGCCCAGACCGGCCTCTCCGTCGAAGAATTCCTATCATAGTTCGTTTTTGAAAATCAACATCCCCAAGGAACTCGCCGGCATCCTCCGAGACACCCTGGAGTTGGCACGCGCATACCTCGTCGGCGGATGCGTGCGCGACAGTGTGCTCGGGCTCGCCTGCAAGGACTTCGACATCGAGTGTTTTGGCGTCAACTACGATCAACTGGCCCGAGCGCTGCGCAAATGGGGACGCACCGACCTCGTCGGACGTTCGTTCGGCGTCATCAAGCTGACGACTGGCAGTGGTGTGGAATACGACTTCGCAATTCCCCGGCGCGACTGCAAAACGGGTATTGGCCACAAGGGTTTCGAGGTGGAATTCGACCCGGGGATTGAGCCACGCGACGCCGCGGCACGAAGAGATTTCACGATCAATTCACTCATGTTCGATCCTCGAACGGACGAGATTCTCGATTTCTTTGGCGGTCGTTCCGATTTACAGCAGGGTATTCTCCGGCATACCGGCGAAGCGTTTGTGGAAGATCCTTTACGGGTGCTGCGCGGAATGCAGTTCGCGGCTCGGTTCGAACTCACGCCCGCGCCGGAAACCATCGAGTGCTGCCGGCGAATCAAGGCCGGCTTTCATGAACTCGCGGCCGAACGCATCCGCGACGAGTGGTTTAAATGGGCGACCAAGAGCGCGAAACCCTCGCGCGGACTCGAGTTTCTCGAACAAACCGAATGGCTGGATCACTTTCCTGAAATCAAGGTATTGCGCGGTACCCCACAGGATTCCGAATGGCATCCCGAGGGTGATGTCTTCACGCATACCGGCCATTGCCTGGATGCTTTGGTGCGCCAGCCCGGTTGGCAACAGGCGGACAAGGAAACGCGCATCGTGCTGAGTTTTGCCGTGCTGGCTCATGATTTCGCCAAACCGCAGTGTACGCATGAGGCGGAGAAACGCGGACGCATCTGCATCGTCTCACCGGGGCATGAGGAGGCCGGCGGACCCTTGACCGAAGATTTCCTCCGCCGTATCAACGCGCCCAACGTGTTTTTCAAACGTGTTCCGCCGCTGGTAATGAATCATCTGGCGCACCTGCAAACGAATTCCGCACGCTCTGTTCGGAGACTGGCCTGTCGCATTGCGCCAGCGACGATTCAGGAACTGTGCACCGTGATGACCGCCGACCATATGGGCCGTCCACCGCTGCCGGCAGTTGTGCCTGAAGGTGTTAAGACACTGTTGAAAATCGCTCAGGACCTCGAACTTCAGGCGCAGGCACCGCAACCGATCCTGCACGGCCGGCACCTCATCGAGCGCAAGATGAAACCCGGCCCGGAGTTTTCACATATCCTGAACGCCGCATTTGAAGCACAACTGGAAGGTGCCTTTCACAATCTTATTGGCGCGCAACAATGGTTGAATGAATTTTTGAAAAATCAGCCGGGCGCGAATTAACTCACGATTCCTGCAAAGATGCGCACCCGCTTGTCAGCAATTCGCATTATGAGCTGGGGCGCGGAATTCATTCCGCTTCATCTGCCATTTCGAACAGCGGTTACGGTGTGTATTCAAGTGTTCTGGCTTGCGCTGTTGCAGCGGACTGAAGTCCGCGCTCCCAAAATGAGAATTGCTGCCCGCTTGTAGGCCGGGTGCCCTCACCCGGCTTTCGTCGAGTCGGCGGCTTTATCGCCGGGTGGGGCACCCGGCCTGCCGCAAATGATCACTTCAATTCACGATCGAGTATTGCTTACGATCGTATCCTTCTGCGCCCAGTTGGAATCGGCGTCTGGATAATCGAGCGTATAATGCAAGCCCCTGCTCTCCGGCCGCTGCAGTGCGCATTCGACGATCAGTTCAGCGACGGTCGCGATGTTGCGCAACTCCAGCAAATCGCTCGTCACGTTGAAATCCCAGTAATACTGCAAAATTTCTTCCTGCAGAACGCCGATACGTTTGCGCGCGCGTTGCAAGCGCTTGGTCGTGCGTACGATACCGACGTAATCCCACATGGTTCGCCGCAGTTCGTCCCAATTGTGCGAGACGACCACCATTTCATCCGCATCATTCGCACTGCCTGTCTGCCAAGGTGGAATTTCCAGTTCGCCGCCACCCGTGTTTAAAGCCCTGCCAGCCGCTCGATGTGCGCAGACCAGGGCTTCAAGCAACGAATTGCTCGCCAATCGATTTGCCCCGTGCAAGCCGGTACACGCGACTTCTCCCACGGCATACAGACCACACAGGCTGGTCTCGCCATCGATATTCGTTACCACACCGCCACACTGATAATGCGCGGCGGGCACAACGGGAATGGGCTGTTTGGTAATGTCGATTCCCAGTTCCAGACACTTCGAGTAAATGGTGGGAAAACGATCGATAATGAACGGTGCCGGTTTGTGCGTGATGTCCAGATGCACGAACTCGGAACCCGTCCGTTTCATTTCCGCATCAATGGCCCGCGCCACCACATCGCGCGGCGCGAGTGAGCCCAACTCGTGATGGGATTGCATGAATTCCTGACCATCGAGCCCCTTGATGACGCCGCCTTCTCCGCGCACTGCTTCGGTAATCAGGAATGACTTGGCCAGCGGATGATACAGACAAGTCGGATGGAATTGGATGAACTCCATGTTTGCTATGTCCACGCCGGCCCGATACGCCATGGCCACACCGTCGCCCGTGGCAATGTCCGGATTGGTCGTGTAGAGATACACTTTGCCACATCCGCCCGTCGCGAGCACAACCGCGTTCGCCGAAAAAGTTTCCACTTCGCCTGTCATCTGATTGAGCACGTAAACACCCAGGCAGCGATTCGGACCCGATTGCCCAAGTTTTTGCGTGGTGATGAGATCAATGGCAAAATGGTTTTCAAACCATTCGACGCTTGGCTGAATGTTGACGGCGTTCAGCAACGCCGTTTCGACTGCGCGACCGGTGGCGTCCTTCGCGTGAAGTATGCGTCTTTTGGAATGACCACCCTCCTTGCCCAGATCATATTCACGCCGACCGCTCGTGCCCGGCACTTCGCGTTCGGAGAATTCCATACCGAGTGCCATTAACTCGCTGACGCGCTCCGGGCCTTCTGCGATAATTCGGCGAACCACCTCTTCTTTGCACAATCCTGCGCCGGCATTGAGCGTGTCGCCCACGTGCATTTCGATGGAATCCTCCTTGCTCGTCACCGCCGCGATCCCACCTTGTGCGTAATTGGTATTGGACTCCGCCCGATGTTTTTTTGTGACGATGGCCACCCGCCCCCGAGGCGCGGCCTTCAGCGCGAAGAACACGCCGGCAATCCCGCTGCCGAGAACCAGAAAGTCAAAATGTTTTGGTTTGGCAGCCATGATCCGTTTCGAAATATTCAGATTCGGCCATTGTCGATCAAGCGCGCCTTATCGAAGAAAACAGCCAGCGCCATGTGCGTGCCTTTAGAGATCCGCTTTACAGGTTTGAGTGAATCCGAATGAAAAAACTCCACGTAGTCCAGCCGTGCCCGCGACTTGGCGGCAACCTGTTTTTCAATCAATCGCTTCAATTTTGTGGCCGGCACGCCTTCCGATGCACTACCAATTTCTCTCCTCGCCAGTCGGATGGACTCAATCAGGACCGTTGCCTGCTGCCGTTCTTCCGATGTCAGGTAGGCGTTGCGCGAACTCATCGCCAGACCATCGGCTTCACGCACCGTTGGCGCCACGATTATCTTCACGGAAAAGTTCAGGTCTTTGACCATGCGACGAATCAAGGCCGCCTGTTGCCAGTCTTTGGCACCGAACACAGCAACCTCGGGGAGCACGATATTGAACAATTTGGCAACCACGGTCCCCACCCCGCGAAAATGA
>CALBIE010000211.1 GCA_937893495.1 uncultured Verrucomicrobiales bacterium
CAGAGCGGAGGGGAGCACACGCGGCTCGCGTGTCGTGTCGGGCGGCTCGCCCGACACTTCGGGGCGTGCGGCGTCCCGGCGATGTCCGAATCCGCAATGATTTGCCACCCTCCCACCCGGATCCCTTCGGCGAGCCGCCGTGTCCGAAGCCGGACTGGCGTTCTGCCGGGCCGGCTGTGCTCCCCGTCGGGTGCGGCTTCGCCTCGTCAGGATAATCTGCGCCTATCCGCGTTCATCTGCGGTTAAAATTCCCGTCTTCCGGCCAGCACGGCGGCGCTATTCAATACCATCGGGTCAGGCGGTTGAGCGGTAGCCGACCCCGGACCGGAGTTACCGCTGCGGAAACCACAGTAATTGCTTGTCCGTTCGATGGGAGGCAAATAGCTTCTCGAGATGGTGGCGAAACGGGGATCCAAGTCCCGGGGACGAACAGACCTGCCCTCAGGGTTGGTCACGTTCATGTTTACCGACATCGTCAATTCGACGGCGATGAAGGGGTTGATGCCTGGGCAGACGTCCAGCGATCGGCAGGATGCATTTCATCACGAGATCAAGGAGCCCCATGCGGCTATCATTCAGGAGCGGGTTGCCGGGCGAAAGGGCGTCATTGTCGAAGGCACGGGTGACGGCTTCTTCATCGCGTTCGGCGATGCCGAACTGGCGGTACTTTGTGGCGTTGAAATACAGGAGAATCTCGCCAAGGCGAAAATTGATACCCCGCATGGCCAACTACAGATCCGTATTGGCTTGCATACCGGTCAGGCGCAGCCCAACCAGACCGGCTACACAGCCGGTGCCGCGGACAAGGCCGCTCGCGTGCAATCCGCCGCCGAACCGGGGCACGTTTATCTTTCCAGACGCACTGCCGAATTGGTGCGAGACGAAGTAGCCGAAATCAGTCTTCAGTCCGCCGGTGCGCATTCGCTCAAAGGGTTGGCGAAGGAAGAACTGTTCCGTGTTGGACGACCGGATAAGTTGGGAACCGTGCCCGCCAGACCAGTTGCCGCGTCGTCAGAACGCGCGGGACCACTGCGGGTGCTCGTCGCTGGTTCGCTTTGCGCGTCCAAAGCCAAAGGGGAGCGCAATTCCTTCAAAACGGTTTGTCGGCTTCTTGGGGCGGCACTTGCTCAGAGGGCGGTCGCCATTGTCGTCAGCTCTCTGCACGAGGCGACCGCTGACGTGCGGGTCTTGGAAGGTGCTGACAATTCGCGCAATGGAATGTCGCGCCTGCCCGTTGTTCTGCTTCCGCCGACTCTTCCACGCCCGAATGATCCGTTGTGGCCCGGCAATGATGAGGAATTTGCAGCTATTTATCCGAACCTGCAGCCTTCAATCGAAATGCTGCGCGGCAACTGGAAGCAGGTGAGAGAAACTCAAGTCCAAGAAGTCGATGTAGTGATTGTCATTGGTGGACGGGAAGGCGTGAGCCAGCTTGGCTGGGCCGCCAAGCGGCATGGCGTCCCGTTGCTGCCGATTCCCATTTACGGTCGCGCTGCGAAACAACTTTGGGAGGTTGAACGTGCTGAATACGCCGCTACGAAGCGCTTCGACGAAGCCGAGGCGTTTGACAAGCTGTACAAGAAGTTCAAGGCGGATGAGGTAGTAGATCTGGCCCTGCTGCTTGCCGCCAACCGCAAACCGTCATGAGTTTGCCGCGCCTTGACAACTCCACCCGCATTGCAGACCGCTTGAATGAGTTGGCTGCCATCGTTAAGACGCGATCACTCACCAGTCTGACGGATGCCAATCATATCCTGGAAACCATTACCAAGCGTTTCTTCAATGCGCTCCATGGCTGGGATTTGGTAAACCTCAATGTGTTGCAGGCGAACTATCCGGCCGCCGATTTGGGTGATCCCGGTCGACGCATCGCCATCCAAGTGACCAACGAAGACGGTTCGGGCAAAATCACGCACACAGCAACCAAGGCTGCTGAGCACAAACTTGGCGATGCTTTTGATCAGTTGTTCATATTTTTCCTTCTTCCTAAGAAACCACGATTCCCTAAGAAGTTCATTCAACCTCCAAATGGTCCCGAGATTGAAACTTGGGACATCGCCGATCTATTGAAGAAGATGCAGGAGATGGATGATCTCGAACCGCTGACCTGTGCGGCCAGAGTGTTGGATGAAGAGATGGGTAAAATTCGTGTGCCGGACTTGACTCTGAAGTTCGACATCTCCCGCATCCTCAAGTACGCCCCGGCGGAACTCATCGGCCGCGAGGCGGAAATCAAGTCGCTCACGACCGCGTGGGCAAAGGTCCGCAAAGGAACCAAGAAACGCCCACACGTTTTGTCTTTTGTCGCGCTCGGCGGTGAAGGGAAAACTTCGCTCGTGGCCAAGTGGGCGGTGGATGAAATGCTCGCCAAAGGTTGGCCGGAATGTGACGCCGCCTTTGCTTGGAGCTTCTACAGCCAGGGCACGCGCGAGCAACTGGCCGCCTCCTCCGACCTGTTCCTCAAGGAAGCCCTTACCTTCTTCGGCGACGACGCGGACAAGGAATTTGCGGAAAGCCCCGCCGGCGCGTTCGAGAAAGGACAACGCCTCGCCCGCCTAGTTGCCCAGAGGCGCAGTCTCCTCATTCTCGACGGCCTCGAGCCGCTGCAATACGCTCCTTCCTCGCCAATGCCGGGCGGACTCAAGGATCAGGGCATTGCCGCGCTGCTGAAATGCTTGGCGGCCACCAGCCACGGCCTGTGCGTTGTGACCACCCGGTATTCGATTCCGGACATGAAGGCGTTCTGGCAGACCACCGCGCCGGAGAAACCGCTTCTGCGGCTGTCAAAGGAAGCCGGAGTTCATCTGCTCCAACAACTCGGCGTGCGAAAGGAAAGTGGTTCAAAAGCGGAGTTTGAAAAGCTTGTCGAAGACGTGAAAGGTCACGCCCTCACTCTGACGCTGCTGGGCGGCTATCTGAAACGCGCCTTCCACGGCGATATCCGCCAGCGCGACCACGTCAAGTTCGAGAAAGCCGACGAGAAGAAGGACGGAGGGCACGCGTTCCGGACCATGGCCGCCTACGAGCGATGGCTCTTGTGCGACGGCGGCGACGAAGGCCGGTGCCAAGCGGCCGTGCTGCGGCTCATGGGCCTGTTTGATCGACCGGCAGATGCCGGATGCATCGATGCTCTACTTCAGCCACCCGCCATCAAAAATCTTACCGAACCGGTTGTTAATCTGGCCGACGACGATTGGGGATTTTGCCTCGATGGCCTTGAATCCGCGAAACTCCTCACGGTAAACAGCGTACCCTCTGGCGAGTTAGTCTCGCTAGATGCACACCCACTCATTCGGGAGTATTTCGCCAGGCAACTGCGCACACAACAACCTGATACCTGGCGCGCGGCCCACCGGCGGCTCTACAAACACCTCTGCGCGAACACGAAGGAAGGCGACCAGCCCACGCTCGAAAACCTCCAGCCACTCTACCAAGCCGTGGCCCACGGGTGTTCATCTGGCTTGGGATTGGAGGCCTATCGAGATGTCTTTGTTAAGCGAATTTTGCGTGATGAAAAGTTCTACAGCGTGATGTCCTTGGGAGCCGTTCAATCCGATCTTGGCGCTATGAGAGCCTATTTTACACAGCCCTATAATCCGCAATCCATCGGGCAACTTCAGAACGAAGATAAAGCATTACTGCTTAAGCATATCGGCTACTGTCTCAGAGCGACCACAAAATTGAGAGACGCAAAAACGATTCTCAGAGCAGCAGCGAACGAGTATAAGAAAAACGGGAACGTTCCCGAAGCTACCAGTGCTCTGGGACTCCTGTCTTCCACGCTGATTTTCCTCGGAGACCTACAGTCTGCACTTGATAGCGCCAAAGAAGCGGCCGACTTGATTGATGAATCTTGTCCTGACTGGATTAGGGTCTCCGCTTTTTCAAGAATTGCGGAGGTGCTTCAATACATGAAAAAGTTTCCGGAGGGTGATGGGTGGTTTAAAACTACTTTTGATGTAATGGGAGGTGTCAACGATGCGAAGCACTGGATTCATACCTTTCTTTCTGGAAAAGAGAATGTTGGTGGACGAACGGCTATGTTTGGGGTTCTGTTCCGTTATTGTGACTACCTAATTGCACGAGAAGATTTCGGTGAAACCTTGTGTTGGGTGAAATTTGCTGGACGGCAATTATATCAAGATTCGATGAACCACGAGAGAAGCGTTCACGCTGGTTTTGTTGAATTGTTTTATGGACAGATATCTATAGACTCTACCCGCCGCGCAAACATGAAAGAGGAAATAGGTGAAATTTTGGTTGCAGGGACTCACCTGAAAAGATCGCTTGAGCTTTTTCGAAATAGTGAGCGCGAGCACGAAGTCCCTCGATCATTGATCTCTTTGGCGATTTTGGACGGATTGGGTGGCAATGTTGGGTCGGAAACTCAAGGCTACCTTGATGAAGCTTGGGAAATCGCCGTCCGCGGCCCGATGAAACTCCACATGGCGGACATTCATCTGTATCGCGCGAGGATCTTTTTCCGCGAAAACGACTATCCTTGGAACAAGAATCCAGACGGTTCGCCACGCGGACCCTGGGATGACCTCGACGCTGCCGGGAAGCTCATCAAGGAATGTGGTTACCATCGACGCGATCAGGAACTTGCGGACGCGAAAAAGGCGATTCTTGGGGAATAGGAATGGGGAGCACGCGCGGCCCGCGTGTCGTGTCGGGCGGCCCGCCCGACACTTCCGGGGGGCGCGCCAATCCAACGATGTCCGAACACGCGGCAATCTGCCACCCGCTCGGCCGAAACCCTCCGGCGGGCCGCCGGGTCCGAAGCCGGACTGGCATTCAGCCGGGCCGGCTGTGCTCCCCTTGATTCGCGGCTCCGCCGCATCTGGATTATCAGCGTTCATCTGTGTAGCCGGCACGGCACTTGGACAACTTCATGTTGCATATGCAACATGAAGTTGTCCAAGTGCC
>CALBIE010000212.1 GCA_937893495.1 uncultured Verrucomicrobiales bacterium
GGGCATTGATGGCAATACCATCGTCATCTACGCGTCCGACAATGGCCGCGGACCAGGGCGCACACCCCAACAGAAGATTCGCGGTCGCAAGCTCTCCACCTACGAAGGCGGCATTCGCGTGCCCGCGATCGCCTGGGGACCGGGATTGGGATTGCAGGCGGGCGCGGAATCATCCGCGGTCGTGCGCGCGATGGATTGGTATCCGACTCTCGCCACCTTCGCCGGCATCAAGGTTCCCGAGGGCCGCGTCATTGACGGCCGCGACATCAGCCCCTTGTTAAAAGGCGAAACCAAGTTCGTGCCGCCTCCCGGAATGAAGAAATCACTGAACGCATTAGTTCCGCTGCGGCGTCGTTGGAGTCCAGACGGCGAGTGGGCGCCTTTGATCAACCGCAACGAATACAACGACGCGTTTTTCTATCATGGCAGCCAGGGGGCACTGGCCGCCGTTCGCTGGCGCACCTGGAAACTCTATTTGAACCCGAGCCTTGAGTTGTATGACCTGGCAGAGGACGCGGGGGAATCGAAGCTCGTTCGCAATCCGGAGATTCTCCGCAAACTCCGCGGCATGGCGATTCTTTTTCAGGAGGAAATGCGGCGCGACGCCCGTCCCGCCGGTGAGGCTCCCCTGCCCCCTCGAACTGACGGATTAACTAAAATTCCCAAGGCGACGCTGGACAGTCTGGACGCGAAACTTGGCGTGACCTATGCCCGCTACGGAGATCGCACACTGGAAATGGACGTGTATCGGCCGAAGGGAGCCTGGGGCACATTGCCAGCCGTTGTCTGCATTCACGGCGGTGGTTGGGCAAACGGCAATCGAGCCAATCACGGAAAAATCGCGCAGGCACTCGCGGCGCGCGGATATGTCGCTGCGACAATCTCGTATCGATTGAGCGGTGAAGTTCCTTTTCCCGCGGCAATCCACGACTGCAAGGCGGCGGTAAGATTCCTGCGGGCGAACGCCAAAGAATACGGCATCGACAGCGACAACATCGGCGCGATCGGTCTTTCCGCGGGAGGTCACCTGACCGCCTTGCTCGCCACTTCAAGCGGAAACAAGGAACTGGAAGGCAACGGAGGGAACGCAGACTTCAGCAGCGCGATTCAGGCGGCCGTACCCATGGGCGCGCAAACGGATTTTCTATCCGAACGCACACGTGAGGTATCCAAGACCAAAGAAATCTGGCAACAGTTCCTCGGCGGTTCGCAAGAGGATCAGCTGGCCACCTATCGTCTCGCATCACCACTGCATCACCTCGACAAGAAGGATCCACCGTGCTGGTTCATCACCGGGGAAATGGACGATCCCAGCACGCACGCAGATACGTTCAGAAAGCAAATGGATGAGTTGGGCATTCCTTCGGGGCTCACGGTAATCAAAGACGCCCCGCATCCGTTTCTTGGCAAACAAGCCTGGTTCGATAAAATGATTCAAGTGGCGGACGAATTCTTCATCAAGCACTTGAAAGATCAGAAGTAGACACGTCCACCGTGCATTGATCCACCGTTGCCCTTTCGATCCCCGATCGTTTACCTACATCACATGACCATCAGCCACCTTCCCCGCCCGGTTCTGGCACTTGGGCTTGCCTGTTTTTCACTGTTTGCCTCGGCGGCCGTTGAGGCGAAGCCACTGCGGCAAGCTCAGGACAGGCCCAATGTCGTCCTGCTCTTCGCCGACGACCTCGGTTGGAGCGACGTCAGCATCCATCCGGGCGGGAGCATTCCAACGCCGCACATCGACCGGCTTTTCAGGCAGGGCGTTGAGTTGCGCAATTTCATGGGTTGGTGCGTCTGCTCACCGACCCGGGCGATGCTTCTCACGGCGCGGCATCCGTTCCGTGTCGGCACCGGCCCGGAGGTCGGTGGCGAACTTGCCCTTGAGGAAACCACCATCGCCGAGGGCTTCAAGGCGAACGGTTATCGCACCGGCATCTTCGGCAAATGGCACAACGGCAACGACCCCGACACGCCAGAGTATCGCGCTGCGTTTGCGGAGGCTTTCAAGAGCATGCCGAACAAGAAGCTCGTCAGTGGGCACGGTGCGAATGCCCACGGCTTTGACGAAGCGTGGGTTTACTATGGTGGTGGCGCGGATTTCTTCACACGTCGCACGGTCAGCGGTCGCGGGCCGGTGAGCTGGTGGCACAACCGCGAGTTCCGGCCGCAGGACAAGGGTTACACCGAGGACTTCATCACGGAGCACGCCATTGAATTCATCCGGGACAACCGCGAGCGCCCGTTCTTCTGTTACGTGCCGTTTCACATCGTGCACACGCCTTTGCAGGCGAAGGAGGCCGACCTCAACGACGTGAACCCGAAGGTGACCGACAAGACCAAGCGCGTTTACGCCGCCATGGTGCAGGCGATGGACAAAAACGTCGCCACTATCCTCGCCGAACTCGACCGGCTCGGGCTGCGCGACAACACGATTGTCGTCTTCACCAGTGACAACGGCGCGACGAGAGACGGAAGCAACCTGCCGTTTCGTGGCAGCAAACACACCGTATATGAGGGCGGCACTCGCCTGCCCACGGTCATCCACTGGCCGAACGGCAAGGTCACCAACGGCTCATGGGACGGGCTTTGCGGCGCGCTCGACCTGTTTCCGTCGCTGATGGCGATGGCGGATTTGAAGATGCCGGCAACGCGTCCGCTCGATGGCAGGAACATCTGGCCGGCATTACGCGACCGCACGGCCAGCCCGGTGGAGGATTACTATTGGGTCTGGCGCAACGAGGACACGATTCGCACGGCGGACTGGCGTCTGCACCGTTACTTCGACCGCGTTGAACTTTACGACATCCGCACAGACCTCGGTGAAACCCGAAATCTGGCGAAGACCAATCCCAAGGTGGTCAAATCGCTCACCGTGCGGATGGACCGGTGGGCCGATTCGCTGGACGCCGCTCTTTCGCATCTGCCCGCCAAGATCAACGCCGACGCAAAGCCCGCGCCGGAAGGCGAGGTGCTTGAGGTTTCCGTCACCGTGACCGAGGCGGCGAAGCAGACCGATCTCATCATCGTGCCATTCGCCGGGTTCGGTGGCGATCAGGTCGCGTCCGATCACGTGGAGTATGATGTCGCCATCGGACCTGGCAGTCCGCAACGCGGATTCTTCTACACACCGTTCAAAGGCAATGACTTAAAGTCCAAGGTTTTGGAACTGAAGCGGGGTTTGGGCATTGATCAATTCGGCCGCGAACAGGTGTCGTTTCCGGAAGTCCGGGGCGGTCCAGGCGTTTGGGAGCATCGCGTTGTCGGACTTTGCAACATCGCGCCGGGCATCCTTCCCCGGCACGGGCTTGTCTTCAAAGGCGGCACGGTCGGCACCATCAAGGTATATCTCGACAACCTCCAACTGCGTCACGCCGACGGAAGCACCACGCCGATCTGGACGGACGCCAAGGACACCCGCTTTCCGGATATGAAAGATACCGAGCAGTTCAAGAACATCCGCGTGAGAAGTGTGCCCGCCTCCGCCGTTGCCGGAAAGGATGCAGCCGCCAGCAAACCCTCGGAGCGCCCGCTGAATCTCCTGTTCATCATCACCGACCAACAGCGTTGGGACGCGATGGGTTGTGCGGGGAATCCGATTCTCAAGACGCCGAACCTCGACCGGCTCGCGCGGGATGGCGCACGGTTCACCGCATTCTATTCGGCCTGTCCCGTCTGTGTTCCCGCGCGCACGGCCATTCTCACCGGGCACAGCCTGGAGTCGAATCGCGTGCTGTCGAACTCCGACGTGAATAGTGAAGACGCCGCGCCGTTTCCATCCTTCGACCAGATTCTTCTGCGTAGCGGCTACCGTGGCGAATACCACGGCAAGTATCACAGCCCGTACAAACTGGCGCTGGACTACTCGAAACCCGTGCGCTGGCTCAACGGCAAGAACCCGCCGCCGGGCTGCAAGGCGCCCGCATCCGAGGCCGAGGCGTATCGCGCCTACGTGAACGACAACGTTCCGAAACGCGAATTGCGACCCGGCGAGTTGATGCAACGGGGCGTCATCTACCAGCCGATCCCGTTGGACGAGTTCTACGGGAAGCCGATGCCCAAGAGGGCAAAGCAGGCGGAATCCTACGGCCGCTATGAGATGTCGCCGGAACACACCATCTCCGCGTTCACCGCACGGGAAGGCCTCACCGCGCTCGACCGGCTTAAGGACGGGCCGTTCACGCTCACCATTTCCCTCGACCCACCGCATCCGCCGATGATTGTGCCGGAACCGTATTACAGCATGTATCCGCCCGATCAGATTCCCGTGCCGGAGAGTATCAATGCCTCACGCGCCAACTCACCGTATCCGGAAAGGCCCGGTCCCCTTTCCCGCGCCTATCGTCTGCCAACCAACATCCAACAAATGACCTCCATCTACTACGGCATGGTCTCCGAAGTGGATGACTGGGTGGGTAAAATCCTTCAGCGCCTGAACGATCTTGGTCTCCGCGAAAACACGTTGGTCGTCTTCACCAGCGACCACGGCGAAATGCTCGGCGACCACGGGATGCACGGAAAGTTTGTGTTCCATGACGGCTCGGCCCGAGTGCCGTTGCTCCTGCGACTGCCGGGAAAGATTCCCGCCAACACCGTGATCAAAGCACCCGCTTCACACCTCGATCTGTTCCCCACCATTCTCGATTATCTGGGCAAGACCGGCCACGATTCCGAGGGTCGCAATCTGCGCCCGTTGATCGAAGGCCGTGAGAAAGGAACGGACCGCGTCGCCGTGTCCGAATGGCCCACCACGAGGACCCCGGGCTTCATGATCTGTGACGGCCGCTGGAAACTGCTCTACGGCCGCGCGGCCAAGGCCCCCTCGCTGGATGCTCTTTACGATTTGCAAACCGATCCGCACGAGATGAACAACCTCATCGGCCGGAATCCCGACCGGGAGAAACGACGCGCCGAAGTCGGGCGGATGAAAGGCCTCTTGATCGACTGGTTGACCCGCGTGAAATCACCGCATCTCGAATCCGTTCGCACTCGCCCGTTGTTCGCCAACGAATAGGCGGGCGAATTTCGAGACCGATTAAGGTGAATCAACCTGCCCCAACGGGGCATCGCCCTCCAGCCCAAGGTTGCGGCCATGCCGCTACCTTGGGAAAACGGTCGTGAGAAGTTCCTACCCCAACGGGGTTGCGCCCATCTTTCAAAGTGTGACGCAACCCATTCGGGGTAGCTTGGTTTTCCATCTGTTTACCCAAGGTAGCCCGCTGCGCGGCCAACCTTGGGCTGGAGGACGCAGCCCCTTTGGGGCTGTTGTTTCGCATGCGCGTTTGCCATGCTCCGATCATGCCACAGTCATTGTCCGCCGTTTACATTCATCTGCTGTTCTCGACCAAGGACCATCGCCCATATATCCGAGATCAGGACGTGCGGTCATCTCTTCATGCTTACCTCGGCAGCGTTTCGAAGAATCTGGAATGTCCTCCCATCAAGGTCGGTGGCGTCGAGGACCACGTCCATCTTTTGTGCCGCTTCGGCCGGACGATTACCCAAGCCGACTGGGTCAAGGAGCTGAAACGCACCTCAAGCATCTGGATCAAGGAACAAGGCCCAGACTACGCCAACTTTGCCTGGCAGAACGGCTATTCCGATTTCTCCGTGAGCCAATCCAATCTCGATCAAGTCCGCCAGTACATCCTCAACCAGGAGGAACATCACCGGAGAATCGGATTTCAAGATGAACTCCGAACGTTT
>CALBIE010000213.1 GCA_937893495.1 uncultured Verrucomicrobiales bacterium
AGCATGATGGAGCGTTTTCGATCTTCTTCAATGGCAAGGAGTTGATGCATTCACTGGCAAACTCGTCCGAGAGTCAGCTTGGTAGCCTGGGGGTTGCCAAACTGAAGAAAGGCATAGCAAATCGGGTTCTGATAGGTGGGCTTGGGCTTGGCTATACGCTTAAAAGCGTTCTGGAATCCGTTGGTCCCGAAACGGTGATCGAGGTAGTTGAGTTGATGCCGGAAGTGATTGAATGGAATCGAATACATCTCCAGCAACTGAACGGTTCATTACTTGAAGATCCTCGCGTGGAAATTCGAGCGGCCGACGTGGGGGGCGTGATTCGGTCGGCTGAACCACAAACCTACGACGTGATATTACTGGATGTCGATAATGGTCCCGTCGCGATGGTGGACGCGAATAATTCCTCCCTGTATTCAAGAGCGGGTCTGCGGGCGATTTGCGCCGCCTTGAAACCGGGTGGTCGAATTGCGGTTTGGTCCGCGGGTGAGGATAAGCAGTTTGAGACCCGATTGCGCAAGGCAGGTCTTAAGTTCGATTCGGTTCCAGCAAAGGTACATGAGGAGGCGAAACGGGCGGCCTATTTGCTTTATGTCGTGGAGCCCAGGTTGATTCAAAAGCAGGTGCCTTCCGATGCTGGCAAATCTCTCGATTGAGCAGGCAGATCAGGGTTGGCGAAAATGTTTCAGCACGGCAGGATTTCGCCGGTCATGGCGCAGCTCTACTTTTATTATTCGGCGATGAACGCCGGCAAATCGACTTTGCTGCTTCAGTCGAGTCACAATTACCGTGAGCGTGGCATGAACACGCTGGTGTTTGTGCCTTCCGTGGACGAGCGGTTTGGCGCTGACAAAGTGGCTTCGCGTCTGGGATTGGAAGCACCGGCGATATCCATTAATGCCGAGGACGATCTTCTGGGTCGGGTTACCAGCGAGGCGCAAGAACGGAAAATCAATTGTGTGTTGGTGGATGAAGCCCAATTTCTCTCCCGCGAGCAGGTGCATCAACTGACGGAAGTCTGCGATCGACTGAATATTCCGGTCCTTGCCTACGGGTTGAGAACAGATTTTCAGGGAAATTTATTTGAAGGCAGCCATCATCTTCTGGCTTGGGCAGATAATGTGATTGAGATTAAGACAATCTGCCACTGTGGGCGCAAAGCGACCATGGTGTTGCGTATTGGGGTCGATGGAAAATCCGTGAAGGAAGGCGCTCAGATCGAAATCGGCGGAAATGAAAGGTATATCTCCGTCTGCCGCCGACATTACAAAGACGGGACGCCATTCGGCGATCAGGCGTCTTGAGCCGGGCTGATCGATTTCTTCGATTGTTTGCCGACAATAATTTCGTCGCTCAAACGTCGCAGATTTCCACACCTTGTTTCAGTGAAGCAATCTGATCCTTGCGAGCTGGAATAAACTCTTGAGCAATGTATCCCTTAAATCCGGTTTCGACGATCGCCTTGCAGATGGCTGGATAGTATAGCTCCTGCGTTTCGTCGATTTCGTGCCGGCCGGGTACGCCGCCAGTGTGATAATGGGAGATGAAGTCCTTGTTTTTGCCAATTGTCGCAACGACGTCGCCTTCCATGATCTGCATGTGATAAATGTCGTACAGCAGCTTGAAGCGTTCGCTGCCGACGCGTTTGCAAAGTTCCACGCCCCAGTCGGTGTGGTCACATTGATAGTCCTTGTGGTTCACCTTGCTGTTGAGCAGTTCCATTGAGATGGTAATTTTGTGTTTCTCCGCCAATTTCATCATCCGCTTGAGTCCCTTGGCGCAGTTCTCCAGACCTTGCTCGTCGTTCAAACCATCGCGATTACCGGAGAAACAAATCACATTGCGAAACCCAGCCTCGGCGGATGCCTTGATGTGCGGTTCGTAAATATCGAGGAGAGTATCGTGATATTCGACGCGATTGAATGCCCGCGTTATCCCTCCCACCTTGACGCCCTGGGGAGTCTTGCCAGAGGGGAAACTAACCATCGCGCAGTGCAGGTCGTGTTTTTTGAGCGTGGGAAAATCCGGAGGATTCAGCAACTCGACCGATTGCAGGCCGATCTTTTTTGCCGCCACACAAAACTCCTCCAGCGGAATCTTGCCGTAACACCATTTGCAGACCGAATGGTTCATGTTGCCCTTGAGTTTATTGGCGGCAGAAACGGATTGCCGGGCTGCGCCCAGAAACGCGGTGGCGGTTGCGCCAACGGCCAGATTTCGACCGGCCTCACGACGGGAAATAATAGTGCTCATGGGCGAATACTGACTTAGTGAAGGAGGGAAGGCAAATCGTCAATTGAACTGGGAGACTCGAGTTGGAGCTTTTGGTGCCGGGTGAAAATCATTGCCGATAGCCCCCCACTTCTTCGTAAGAGGTTCAGATTTAGGACTGGCAATACCAACTTGATTCGGAACAATGGGGCGGGATTCGAACCACAGCAACCAATGGAAACGCCGCGAGTTCTGATAGTAGAAGACAGTGTCGAAATGGCCGATTTGCTGGCCATAACGCTGCAGGACGACAACATCGACACAGTCAGCGTGGAGAACGGGGAGGGTGCCCTGGTTCGAATGCGGGAAGGTGACATCGATCTGGTTCTTCTCGATCTGGGTTTGCCGGACATCGACGGCATGGAAGTACTGGCGCGCATGCGCAATGAAGAGGCGCTTGCGAAGATTCCGGTAATCATCATTACGGGTCGCGAAAAGATGGCGGATAAGGTCAAGGCGTTCGACCTCGGTGCGGCCGACTACATCAACAAGCCGATTAACTTTCTCGATGTTCAGGCGCGTATTATCGCCACCCTTCGCCGCCGGGAACGTCAGCGGTCATCCGACGGCCAATCAAGCGAGGAGGCACCCGGCGACGAAGATTTGCTGCGAATCGGCAAGGCGATTGACAGCACGGGGGAGGCCATCTCCATCGCGGACGAGACCGGCCGGTTCATCTACGTCAACGAGGCTTTCAAGACGCTGTTTGCGGTAACCCTGACTGACTTGCAGGTGACCGAGAAATACCGTCGTCTCTTTGCCCGAGCAAATCAGTGGGATGAAATCTGGCGCGTGTGCGAAGATCGCGGTTCCTGGCGCGGTGAAACGGAAATGATTACCGGTGAAGGTGAAACGGTCATCACTCATTGCCGTGTCGATTCAATTGTGGACGAGCGCAAGGCGTTCCTCGGCGCGGTTTCCATCTACACCGACATCCGGCAGCGAAAACGGCTGGAGGAGGATCTGGTGTTCCTGGCAAATCACGATTCCCTGACCGGCCTGCACAATCGGCGGTTTTTCATGGATCGATTGAAGGCAAATCCCGGCGTTGCCGGGGCGGGAATGTTTCTTTTGTACGTTGATCTCGATCATTTCAAAGTGGTCAATCACCAGATCAACCACCAGGCCGGGGATCGGCTGCTCGCTGAGTTGGGCAAGTTGATCGTGGAGCAGGCACAACAGGCGGATGTGGTGGCGCGTCTGGGCGGTGATGAGTTTGGCATTCTGCTGAATGTATCTGAGGAATCAACAGCCAGGGAATGCGCCCGGACTATCGCCTCGGCCATTTCCGCCAACCGATTTCACGAAGGAGACAAAACGTTTAGCTGCACTGTCAGCATCGGCCTTGCCTGTGTCGATGGCGAGATGGCTTCAGAGGAGGTTCTCGCCCACTCCGTATCAGCCTGTTTCCAGGTCAAGAGCAACGGCGGCAATGGTATCGAAGTTTTTCGGCCGGACCAGAAGTCTCTATGTGGATTGATTTCCGACGCGGGTTGGTTCCTTAAGGTGCAGGATGCGCTACAGGAGAATCGTCTTCAGATTTGGCTTCAGCCGATTCTGCCGATCAAGGCGAATCTAAAACCGTATTTCGAAGCACTGGTGCGAATGGTGGACGAGAATGGGAAAATCGTGCCGCCGGATCAGTTTCTGCCTGCGGCGGAGAAATTTGGTATTCTGCATGAGATCGATCTCTTTGTTTTCTATCAATCGGTCGAACTCCTGCGTGAGCATCCTTTGTTGAATGTGTCGGTCAATCTGTCCGCCCGGACTTTGATGAACCCGCGACTTCCGGAATTGGTGGGGCGGATGCTTAATGGCGCGTCCATTTCACCGGAACGAGTCATGTTTGAAATCACTGAGACGACCATGATTCCCAACCTCGAACAGGCTTTGGGGATTGTTCAATCGCTCAAGCAGCTCGGCTGCCGGTTCGCGCTCGATGATTTTGGCAGTGGGGTGTCATCTTTGCTTTACCTGAAAGATCTTCCCGTCGATGTCATCAAAATTGACGGGAGTTTCATAAATGACCTCGCCAAAGAAGAGGTGAATCAGGCGATCGTGAAATCCGTCCACGAAGTCGCAAGGATTCTCGGCAAGCATACGGTGGCTGAATATGTCAGTAGTGTCGAGGTGCTGCAGGTCGTCAAGAGTCTGGGGATCGATTACGCGCAGGGCTGGCACGTTTATGAGCCGGCACCTCCGGAGCATTTCTTCAAGATCGGATTGGAGAACATCGCATTGCCCCGAGCCTGACGACTCAGTTGTAGAGCGGCTGCGGAGCGAAGGTGTCGTATTCCAGATTCTTCACGTGGAAATTCACCAGGATTGCCGAGGTGATCATGCCTAGCCCCGCGGCGATCAGGAAACCCACTCCAAACCACCGTTCACCGGCCAGAATGCTGAACCAGGTCACCAGACCGTTTGCCACGACGAACAGCACGCAACACGCCATCGCGTCTTTTTGCTTGTCCAGATAATGCAGCACCATCAACAACGACATGAAGATGACGAGCAGGAAAGTTCCGACGAGGGCGATTTGAAAAATGCCGGTTTGAATCGCGAATAGTCCCAGCCAGCGGAGTACGTCATCGGCGGCAAGGATCAGAAATACAGTCACGAGACCCTGCACTTTGATCAACAGGCCGAGCCCGTCCTGAAGGGTTTCAATCAATTCACGTTTTTTCTCAGTGATTTGTGCCAGCGTGCCTTTTCTGAGGACGTGTTGGAAAAAACTTTCGTTAGCGACGGCAAATTCGGTTTCGAGTTTAAGGAGAAAGACTGCCATTCCGGGTACAATGGTGAGAAACGTAAAATAAACGACCCGGTCATAAACGGGGGAAGCGTAAAGCATTCCGGCAACCTGTTGGGCGGACGGATCCAGCCACCAGAAAAGAAACTTGTCGATCCAGATGCCCAGATTGTAGCAAAAGCCTGCAATCGCGAGTTTATAGTATTTCCTCAGTTGCCCGATGAACACCGGGGTGCCGACATCGCGATTGCCGACTTCCTTGTAGATGGCTGAAAAGAGCAGCAGCAGTAACGCGGCGTGGCCAAAGACAAACCCGATCATCGCGCCGCTCAGTCCAAACCATTTGCCGCCCATGCCGGCGGCAAACAAACTGGTCAGGCTGCCGACGAGAAAGCCGATGAGCACTTGTTTGTAATCCTTGATCGCCGTGAGAAAAATGGAGGCAATCCAAATACCGCCGACCAGCATCATCAACATTGCCGCCGAAAGTTGAAACAGTGGCGGAGCAGGGACGAATTTGACGAAAATGATCAGCCCCAGCAGGGCGAAGAACAGGGAACCCCAGGCCAGCGTATAAACAAACGCGGGAAAGATGTTTTCGGGAGTCCGATTGTATTCCTGATCCGCCGAGTAGCGCGTCAGTACCATTTGAATCGGCCCGGTGAAAACAAGCGTGAATGCATATACGATTGAGACGGAAACAAAGAATACCCGAATCTGTTCGGTCAGTCCGACACCGGTGAGGACAATACCCAGCAACGCCAGTGAGAATACTGAGACCAACCACGGTCCACTGCCAATCAACGCGGCGTAACCGTAGGCCTGCAGAAGGGAGGAGTATCCCTGCCGATTCAGAATTTTATTCAGTTCAAATCCTACGCCAGCCATGGTTGATCCCTTGGTATCATCTGTTTATTCAGTCTCGCGGGCGGGACTCGTCTGGATGCGCCGTGGTTGTCGAACGGCCTTGAAGTTGACAACGGCCGGCCGTTCCGGCCGTGGTTCCACTCCCGAAGATCTCGCCATTTGCCGATAATAATTGCGATAGGCGTCGAGCATTTGTGTCATCGTGTAAAATTGCTCCGTTCGCTTGCGCCCGGCCAGTCCCATACGCTGCACGTTGCCCGGGTTCTGCAGGATGCTGATAAGTGCGTTCGCGGTTTCCGGGGAGACATTATTTTCGTAATTCGGCCGGAGCGTCCAAGCGCCCGATCTGCGGATGATCTACCGAAGATCAGTTCGCGGCAAGCGCCGACATCGGTGGCCACGATCGGTTTGCCTGCCGCCATGCCCTCCAGAATGACCAGGGGCAAGCCCTCGCTGATGCTGGTCAGCACAAGCACATCCATTTTGGGGAGGACTTCCATAATCTTCTGCATTCCGAGAAAATGCACCTTTTTGTCGATGTGCAGCAGTTGGACGATCTTCTGGCATTCCTCGAAGTAAATGGGATCTTCCGCGTAGGGACCGGCGATCAGGAATTCGACTTCCGGCATGCGCTCGCAAACGGAGCGAGCGGCGCGAAGCAGCGTTTTAACGTCTTTGATGGGAACGACCCGTCCGATAAAGCCTACGTACTTCTTCTCGGGAGATCGGGTCCAGCGTTTCATCTGTTCGTGATAAATCTCATCGAACTTCGATGGGTCAATTCCGTTGGGAATGATTTCAATTTTCGGTGGCGACGCCCCAAACTCAATCTGGGTGTGCGCGTTGCCCTCATAAAGCGTCACAATCTTTTCCGCAGTTTCATAGGCTGTCTGGCCGAGAAACATGAAGAGATTAATCCAGAGGCGCTTCAACTTTCCAAGGCCTTCGGTGTAGTTGATATGCGTGCGATCCGTCTCGAAAATCCAGTCTGCCTGGCTGATTTCGGCAATGCGCTCCTTGGTGTAAATGCCGTGCTCGGTGATGACGTAAGGCACCTGGTGATGACGTGCGGCGATCGCGCCGATGAGCCCGGCGTAACCCGCGGATACGGAGTGATACATCCTCGCTGGCGGCATCTGATGGCGGGCTTGCCAGAGATTCCAGAGTGGCAGATGAAGGAAGCGGACGGTCCAGAAAAAATCGATGAACGACTCGTCGGGCGCAAACCGATCGTAGGCGTCATGGAGAATCTCCCAGGCTTCCCGGTTGCGGAGGAGGTTGCCAAATCGGAATTTATTGCCGGCCTCGTTCAGACCATCAAGCAGCGTCCAGAACTGATCCACGCGTTCATCGTGCGACTCGGCAAGGTAAAAGCCTTTCAGGGTCTGGTAAATCATCGCCCTTAACTCAATCGGTGTTCGTTTCGGGCGCTGTTCCCGGCGCGAAAGGCGTTCATGAAGGTAGCATTCGCTGAGCGAGACTACGTTGTCGGGCAGTTTGTAATGTTGCTTGT
This sequence comes from uncultured Verrucomicrobiales bacterium, assembly GCA_937893495.1. Classification (GTDB taxonomy): domain Bacteria; phylum Verrucomicrobiota; class Verrucomicrobiia; order Limisphaerales; family JAYPXF01; genus CALBIE01. The sequence continues at coordinate 7,401 of CALBIE010000213.1, forward strand.
TGGATAGGTCGCGTTTGCTGCCAATATAGAACAGGGCAAACGTAACGTCCGGCAGTCCGCGAATGATCTGGTCCACCCATGCGGAGACTCCGCCCATCACGTATGGATAAGTGCCTTCGAGCACCAGCCCCACATCGGCTACGGTATCGCTGGCGAATTGGCGACGCTTTTTCAATGATTGGCAGGATGGAGCCAGAATTCAATTGGGGCGCGCATAACTGGCGCGGTTCCCTCACTGGTGTTCATTTGCTGGAGAACATGCTTGAGGCCAGTCCAGTTACGCTCGAGATAGTACATCTCCGCCGACCAGGGCGAAGTGATCTCCGATCGCCAGCCGCGTGATTCGAGATTGGCCAGATACTTTCTGGCCCTGGGAACATCTTCAAGACGCAGCAGGCATTTGAGCAAAAGGAATAAAATGGTGGTGTTTTCCGGTGTCTGTTTCTGGGCTTCCTCGAGCAGTTCAATTGCTCGGTCCATGTAGATTGTCTCAGTTTCGTCGGTCGCGAGCCCGAGATAGACCAGCTCGTGGTATTGCTCGGCCAAGAGGAGAAGTTTATTCCAGTGGCGAGGAGGTTTTAGAAGTTCCGCTTCCAGCACTTTAACATGCGCCTCAAGGCGGGCGATGATCTGGTTGTACAACGTCTGTGAGAGTAGTCGCACCTGTTCGTCACTGTCGCCGATGGCCTTCTGTAACAACGGCAGCGCCTTTCGGGGTTCGACGACACGCAATGCCAGCACGGCCGCGCGACGTGCCTGGTTGTCATGGCCGTTAAGGATTTCAGCCACCGATTTCGGGCTTTCCAGAGCAATGTTTTCGTCTCTTGGCAACGTGAGATACTGCCGGGTGCCGAGTACGTACTTCGCCTCGGCAAATGAGGCCGGTTGTCGGCGGATAATTGCGCGAAAGCCGACGATGAAGATCGGGCCAATGACCGGAATCGGTAATCCGAACCCGAGCATCAGCGCGAACAGGGTGAACGGATGCTGCTGGTAGTCGGCGGGGAAAATTTTTCGCAGCGCGGGAAGGGCGGCGAGCATTGCCAACGCGTGCAACATCATGCCCTTGCCAAAAGATTGTGCGACGATTTCGCCACCGGACAGAATCGTTTTCACCGACATGACTTCCAGCATGAGGCCAACGACTGCTCCGGGCAGGGCAAGGAATTCAAGCCACATGGCGAATAATCTCCGTCCAGAGTTGATCGACGTTGTCCATGTCTTCGATGGAGATCAGGCGCGCTTCGATCTTGCCACCGATGTCAGTATCTCGCCGGCATGAATTGAGAATGCGATCGACAAATATGGATGTGCCGCGCTCGCCCGCGAGCGGAAGCAGCACGGCCAGGTGGGCAATGGGCAGGCCCAGTTCCGCCGGAAAATCTCCGCTGCGGATGAGTGGCATGATGAGTGATTCCAATTGACCCTGTCTCGTCTTTGGCATTTTCGGGAGAACAAACACGACCACCGCCGATGGGAGCGAATGTTTTTTCCATGACTCGAGTGTCAGAAACAGGTTCTGCCGGAAAAACTCCTGCGTGAATATTCGTTGCGTTTCAATCCCGCCGATAAAGCGGGTCGTGTTCGTCAGTTGATGAGTAATCTCCACGACCCGCGCCGCCCAGCGGCAGATGAGCGAAATGAGATAGACCGATTTGCGCGTGAGTGAGATGAATGGCATGCCGGTCACCACCAGCACGGCGAGGGGATTCTCCGTGAAATCCAGAAGGGGCACGACAATCAGATAATCCTTCTCGGAGGTGTTGCCGGTTTCCCAGAATTCCGGAATCGTTACGGTCGTCTTTTTGCGAATTGCCAGTTCGATCATCTCGGCTTTCTTCAGGTTCATTCGCTCCGGCAGCGAAGTCGCGTTGCCAATGAAGCCTTTGCGTGTCAGTTCACGAGATCCGGAGTTGAGCGTGTAGATGGCCGCGTCCGCGATTCGGGCCTGTCGATTCAGCAGCAGCAGAATATCCTGATAGATTTCGTCGCCTTCGGTGTCAAACAGCCGACGAATCTCGGCATCCAGCGTTGAAAGCTCGGCGTCCCGGGTTGCGAGCATCCGCTCGAGTTCCCCCTTTGCTTCGCGCAACAGGAAAATATCGGTATCGAGTTTTTTGAGCCGCTCACGCGAATGTTCCGATTCTGCGGTCAGGTGGATTTCCTTCTTCTTGAAATTACGCTGAATTTCTCCGCAGAAGCCCCCGGCAATGAACATCATGGCAAAGCGGTAACCGTGCTGCTTGAAAATAACGGATGCAAATAATTCACCGTGTTGTTCGAGCCCAATCAACATCGCGAGTATTCCCACCACGGCTCCGGCCATCCCATAAGTGAAGCCGTAGCGTGAACCCATTAAGACCGGCAGCAACAGCCAGGGCGTGGGGTTCAGTTGAATCCAGCCAAAGTCGCGGGGCGAGAAAACAAGGTTGAACGCGGCGAGCAAGCCCCCCAGGACTGCCATGTCCAGCCAGCCGTGCCTGGGGGCCAATTTATGCAGCCAGTTCAATCGTGCATCCTTTGATCGTCGGGCTTCAGAATCGAGGTGTCAGTGTGCCTCCACTGGACGAAGGGGGTGGAGGTGGCATTGGAAGCGTTGGAGTTGAACCCGTCACCGGTGGAGTGACCGGATAGGAAAAGACCGGCGCGGTGATCGTGGTTCCATAATTGGTCACGGTTCTCGGTACCAGTCCACCACCCTGGGGTGTGGGGATCACAGGCGGTGGATAAGGATTTGAGTAGGGTTGGGGCGCGGGAATTACTGGTGGGGTATAAGAAGTTGCGTAGGGATTCGCGAAGGTGGTTGGCGGCACGGTGGTGACCACCGGGATGGTGGTGGTTGGAATTGTCGCTGAGGGCACGCCGCGCCGCGCAATTTGCTCATATGGATTGGTGGGGGGAAGATTGGGTATTGCCACCGTCGTGGTTGGAATCGGACCCGGAATCTGGCCCGGTTGCGCCCAATTTGGTTGGCCATTTGCTGAGACAGCGGCCGGAGCTGGCGCAGATTGCGCCCATTTGGATTGGCTGGACGAACCAGCGGGACGTTCCGGTGCGGCGCGCCCCAGCATTTGTTCCATCAGATTATCGACAGCGCCTTGTGCGGTTCTGGTCAGGCTTCCGAAATAACCGCTGCTCCGGGTGCTGCTTCCTTGCCAGACCGTTTCACCACCTGCGGTTTCGACGAGTCGCATCGTGATACCGACAACCGGAGAACCATCCATGTCCGATTTGTAACGGTATTCATGCACCGTACCCACCAGCGCGTGTGAGGCGCGCAGGGTGCGGGCCATGTCGATGGAATTACCGCCGCCCTCGGCTTCGAGCATTGCCTGTCCTTGCCGCAGCCCGTCTTCCGACTGGATCAAGGGCAGGCCATACGCCATGAGGGACGTCGAGGTAATCTCGGTCATCGCCCGGCCCGCGTTGGGATTGGGAGTGGCATTGAAATAGGGGGCGAGAAATATCCCGCTGGCGCTGGAAATGGCACCATGTTGGCCTCCTTGCTGGACTCGGCTGCTGGTGCATCCGGTGAGCGCGGTTAAGGTGACAAAAAAGAGGCAGGTCAGACGCATCATATTCTTCGTATATTGTTTAGAACCAATACTTTAAGGCAATCATTATTTCCCATTGGCCGCCCGCCTGGTCAGCCGTGGCGGCACTCGTGGTATAGCCGGTTTCCGCCGTTAATTCGAGGCTGCGTTTGGGATAAATGATGAAACCCAGCCGGCCATAGAATTCGGGTGAATCCAACTCAAAGGCGTAATCCATCCCGGCCCGGGTATGCAGGAAGACCGGTCCGAAGATTCTTCCCAGCCAGTCGGCGTAAAGCCCTTCGCGGTGAATCCGATTGAGTACGACTTGATCCAACACCGTTAAACGAGCCGGGGCAGTCGTAGCCGGTGTGACGGCATCGGCCACAAGTCCAATGTTGTCCGAGTGCCGGGCAAATCCAGTCGCGAGCCCGCGATAGCCGACGACGAAGCGCGGGTTGTCTTTCAACAGAAAGAACTCAACGTTCCAACTTGCGTTGAGTCCGCGGCCCAGTTCCTGACCACCGAGAGTCACTTGGCGTCCCGAGAGTTCGCCATAGGTGAGGACTCGCGGATGTAGATAATAACTTCCACCAACCGACAGGCGATGCTGTCGTCCGTTCAACGACTGGATCAGCAATCCGTCGCGCGCGCGTTCGCTGCCAAAACCTTCGACATAGACGTCGCCTTTATCGCCCCAGCGATGGGTGAAGCGTCCGCCTCCCTGCAACCCAGCGTCTGATCCGCCGAGCCATGAGGAAACCGTCCAGTTGCGATTCAACTCGTATTCGGCCCCGGCCCATACTTCGGTCGCATCCGCCCAGCGCGGACGAAGGTTCAGGCTGGCATTCACTTTCAAATCGTCACGGAACCCCATCGCAAAAACCTGCAGGCGATGATTGAGTTGATGGCGAATGCCAATTCGTTCCTGCCATTGCTGGCCCGACGAAAGCAGATAGGCGTGAGCTTCCGCTTCAATGCGCGTCAGGTGGCGCCGATACAATTGATCCAGCACCACGCGCACGTCGCGGCGCAATTCATCGCTGACGTGATCCTGATCGAGCAGTTCCCGATAGGCTTTGATCGCCTGCTGCCAGTCGCCGGATTTGAGGGCGGATTGAGCGAGATCGACATTGTACGGAAACGGTTTGTCCGGAAACGACGTCATCCGGAGCATTTGCAGGATACGGGTGGCCTCGGCATGGTTGCCCGCAAGTTGATTGGAGATGCCGTAATAGTATGCCGCTTCCGGATCATCCGGATACTGGCGAAACAAAGCGGAACTGTAGGCAAGGGCATGGTCCGGTTTCTTTTTCTCGACATACATTGCCGCCATCGCAAGGAGCGCCTCGCGATCGGCGGGATTGGCGGCGAGTACCGGACGGGCGAGTCGCTCCGCCATGTCATCGCGACCGGTCTTGGCGTAGAGGTAGAGCAGATACTTCTGATGTTCGAGCGGGAGATCAGACCTGAGCGCAAGTTCCTGCTCACGCGTCCCGGCGATGGGATCGAGGCGGCGCGAAATCGGCGGTACCGCAGGCAGGGGACTGGTTTGAAGGGTTGGGCCCGACTGATTACGGTTTTGATATTGTTGACTCCACACCGGCGCGTACGGATCGACCTGGGTGCTCGTTCGACGTTTTGCCGCGTTGACGAGAGGCGAGAACAGCAGGAAACCGCCGGCAATAATGGCGGTGATAAAAAACGGGATTGCGTGGCTTTTTCTGATTCTCATCGGAACGCGTTTCATCGCGTGGAGGTCTGTGCAATCAAGGTCAATAGCTGCGAAATGGCCTTCAGGTAGGCACGGCGCGCGCCCGGTTTATCGCCCGTCGTGGCCAGTATGTCACCCAAAAACCCCCAGTCGCGCGCTGAATCTTTCGGGTTGGTGCTCAAGTACTTACGTTGATAACGGGCGGCTTTTTTGTAGTCCTTTGCGTCCGCGTAAATCTGCGCGACCATCTTGAGGGCGCGGGGTTCCGAGCCTTCCGGAATTCGCTCGAGCACCTGTTGCGCTTCCTGGAATCGTTTGAAATCGACCAGGTACTGAGCGTAGGCCATGGCGAAGGTGACATTGCCAGGCTCCATCGAGTGAAGTCGCCCGTAAAGGTCGAGCGCGCCCTGTTTGTTGCCAGTCGTGTAGTAAATGCTTCCAAGCATCTCGAGAATTTCTTTCTCCTGCAGCATTTCCTCGGGCAACCGCTGCGTAATGAAATTCTCCGCTTCCTGAAAGCGTTTCGCCTCCATCAACAGTCCGAGATAAAGCCGGCTCAACTCAGAATCTGCGATAACGTCCGGATAGTCCGCGAGAAGGTCTGCCGCGTCGCCCGGTTTTTTGCTGTCGATCAGGGCATAAATCAACCCCTTGCGAATTGAGAGATCCGTGGGGAAACGACCATGAGCATCACGGAGTGTTTCTTCCAGTTTGACGCGGTTCCCCAGTACTCCGTAGAAATAGATCAGTCGTTGGTAATCCGCAGTGGATCGCTTGTTGGTCAGTCGCATGTAGTCTTCCAGCAAGTCCGCCGCCTCATCAATACGCCCAAGTGATTCCGCCAGTCGTAGATGATTCTCCAGTTGACTGCGGTCAGGATGTGCGCGGACGAGGGACGCGTAGGTCTGGAGGGTGGTTTCAAAATCGCCACTGCGAAACTGGCTTTCGGCCATCGCCTTCCAGGCCAGCACGTCATCGGGAGCGAGACGGCGCAATCGGGCAAATATCTTTACGGCTTCTTCATAATGTCCCAAATCGAGCAGCAGCTGCCCGTATTCCTGCAGCAGCTTGAGGTCATTTTGCCGTTTGGTGAGCAGGACTTCGTACAACGCCCGCGCTTTGCCAAAAGCGCCGATGTTGATGTACAGGCGGGCGAGTTGTTCGCCGTGTTGATGCCAGTCGATTTGATCGTCGGCAATTTCCAATGCCTCCGCCAAGTCAAGGTCCCGATACAATCCCGGATTCAAGGCGAGCAGGCGTTCCAGGGCCGGCCGTTGCTTTAAGCGGAGTGCGACCATGTATTCGTCAAAGGCATCATTGGGGAGTGCGTTCCATTCGAGGTGCTGAGCGTAACGGAAACGCAGTGGGCCATTTTCTGGATCGAGCCGCACGCTTTGCCCAATCGCTTTCAGGGCGGTATTTTGATCGCCCGCCGCCAGAGCCAGTTCTGACACGGTTTGCCATTGGCTCAAATTGTCCGGATCCGCTTCGGCCCGACGCTTCAGTTCCGGCAGCAAGAGGACGAATTTTCCGGACTGGCGGGCGAGGAGGAGGAGCGTTGGGAACAGGGCGTTTCGTGCCTCCGGATTGAGCGAATCGTAAAGCCTCCACATCGCTTCGAATGCCTTGACCGGCTGGTTGCTCTCCCTGAGCAGATCGATGTGCAGACTGGCAAGTTGGATGGAAATCTTGTGCAGCGGTTTTCCGGCGCGGTTCGCGTATTGTTCGAGGGCATGAAGGGCAAGCTGTGGTTGGCCCGCCTGGCGGGACAGATCGACGAAACGCATGGTGACTTCCTGCGATTCAGGATTTGCTGCCCAGTAGTGAGCATAAACCCGAGCCGCGAAGATCGGATTTCCGTTGGCTAACGCTTTCGCCACAATTGCTTCGATAAAAGTTTTTTGATGCTGAGTCGGCATTTTGCCGAGGAAGGGCTGAAGGATGGTGTAGGCCGTTTCACCAGACGTAATTTTCAGTGCCAATGCCTCTATTTCGGTCAGGTACTCATGGGGATAAGATCGGGCCTGGGCTTCTTCGAGTGCTTTGCTCAACAAAATCGAAATGCCCTCGATATCGTCGTCGCTGAGCGTGTGCCGTAATAATTTGATGTCGAGCAGGGCGTAGTATTCCGGGCGTTTTGCCCGTTCGCCTGCGGATATGTTCTGCAACGTTTCGTAGGCCTTTTCCCATTCCTGATCGTTGAGGTAGCGTTCGAACAGAGTGACGTCATTGGGCAGCAGGAACCAAACGAGCAGCACACAGCCGATCAGCGTGCCGACCAGCATCCGGGGGGAGATGGGCAGCATCTGCGCGACTTGGTTGCGGCGTTGCTTGAACATGTGTCTGACCGTGATTATCCAGAATACGAACTGCGAGTGAACGCCAATTCACGCAAACCAATGTGAGGATTCGAATGGTTCATCGTCTGCCCATTCTAACGGGGTCGCAGTACACGTTTTTTATGATCGGAAATTTCAAAGTGCCTTCGTTGGTGTTTATCCGGGTTGATTCGTCGTTGATAAAACGTGGCAGGTTTACCGGGGCGTCACTCTTACAAGTGCTTCCATAGGTAATTCCATCGGCAGGCGGCCGTTCGCGTCGGCGGCCCAGGGCATCGGTTTGCCATTGACGGTGATGGTTACATTCTGGTTTGGCAAAAATCCGGCGAGCGCGACGTTGCAGGCACGGAAATCTTTGGCAAAAAAGTAAGCCGACGATCGGGTCAGTTCCAGCACGCGAATTTCAGCGGTGCTGGATTGCAGGTAAACGTGGGGCGTCGGGCTGGTTGAAAGATTCAGTTCCACGGTCGGGGAACCGTCGGTGTGGATGTAAATGGAATCGAGGTATTCCCGCCAGCCGGTGACGCCCTTGCTCGCCGCGATGTCGGGTACCTGCGCGGACTTGTTCATGCGAAACGTGCGGCAGAATCCGTCATTTTTCAAAACCCATTGGGTTGGGGTTTTTTGAAAAACGCGAGTGACCCGGGCGTCGCGAACGAGGCGGGCAAAGGGTGCCGCGGTGATGGCGTGCAGTTCCTGTTTCATGCTCCAGTCGTAAAGTTGTTTGAGGGGACTGAAACTGATCAGGTTGTC
>CALBIE010000214.1 GCA_937893495.1 uncultured Verrucomicrobiales bacterium
CCGCAGTCGGGTTGCTCGTGTATCTGGTGACCCTCAATCACTGGTTGAGTTTATCTAGTGTCGCTCCGTCCGCTCAGGCACTGGGGGTTGACTGGTGGAATCTGAAAAGCGAGAAACCTCTTTACCTGCTGCTGGCGTTGCCGGTTCGACTGTTACCGCTGGCGTGGCAGATTCCTGCCCTCAACGTAGTGGCTGCTGTGCTTGGGGCGTTGACTCTGGCAGTGATAGCTAGGTCCGTTGCGATATTTCCACAGGACCGCACCTACGATCAGCGTTTGCGTAACCGCGACGAACGCGGGTTTCTGCAAATCAACAATAGCTGGCTGCCGCCGGTCGCTGCGGCTCTGGTGTGCGGACTTCAACTCACCTTCTGGGAGCACTCGACCGTGGGCACCGGCGAAATGCTGGACGCATTCATTTTTGCGGTCCTGATCGGGTGTCTGCTCGAATATCGGATCTCGCGCCGCGACGGCTGGCTGTTTGGATTCGCGCTCTTGCTGGGAATATCCATCGCCAACAACTGGGGGATGATTGGATTCGCGCCGTTGTTTCTCGTTGCGTTGATCTGGATTAAAGGCCGCGAATTATTCCGGCGCCGATTCATTCTTTACTCGCTGGGATTGGGTATCGCAGGGCTGTTGGTCTATCTCGTTAATCCCGTGTTGGGAATGATGAATCCGGTCAATCAGGATTCCTTCTGGGTATTGCTCAAATGGCAATTCGTGGCGCAGCGCGAGCCGTTGCTGCTTTATCCGCGGGGACGGGTTATTTTGCTCTCCCTTACCTCGATTCTTCCGTTGCTCGTCATCAGCATCAAGTGGCCATCGAACTTCGGTGATGTCAGCGGTTTTGGCATCGCTATGACCAATTTTCTTGTTCGCCTGGTGCATCTGATTTTTCTGGGCGTTTGCGTGTGGATAGCATTTGACCCGGTCTTCAGCCCGCGTGAATTGGGCTACGGGCTGGCGATGATTCCGTTTTATTATCTTGGCGCACTGGCGGTCGGCTATTTGTGCGGATACGTGATGTTGGTATGCGGAATCGAGCCGGAACAGAAATGGCGACGACCGCCGATAGTTATCCGCGCACTCAATGTCATACTGCTGTTAGTGATCTGGGTCGGTCTGCTGGCGGTACCGGCCCTGTTGATTCGCAAAAACCTTCCCACCGTTCGAGCGGAGAACGGTCCGTTGCTCAAGCTTTTTGCCAGGGACATTGCGGCCGGTTTTCCGGCGGGAAGTGTTGTGTTCATGAGCGCGAATCCAGTTGTCCTCCTGCTTATGGAAATTCATTCAAGGGGCACGGATTCACCGCCGGTATTTGCGGATCGCCGTTGGCTTGCGAAATCGATCTACCATCGTAAAGCCGCAGCGCGCTATCCCGGGCGATGGCCGGTTCCAAGGACGGTCAAGGTGGACCGTGAGGCGTCGCCGGCGTTGGTTACTGCGTTCCTCGCTGGTCTGGCCGGGCAGAACACGCTTTGCGGGCTGGAATATGAAATGGGATCACTGCTGAATGAAGCATTCTACCCCGAGCAAGTCGGGCTGTTATTTCATTATCGCCAATACACGGTCGGCAGCGTGTTTCCGCCGAAGCAATCAGAAGTCAGGATCGCCGCTGAACAATCTCATTGGGGAAGCCTTGACGATAAATTTGCGCGACTGGAACAATCATTGACCACAAAATCGGGCACCGCGATGCGGTTGGCGGGGTTATACTCAATGGCGCTGAATCATCGGGGAGTGGAGCTTCAGAAACTCGGGAGATTGAAGGAAGCCGATTCGTTTTTTAAGAAATCGCTGACGCTGAATGCGAAGAATTTTTGTGCCGTGATAAATCGCGAGGTCAATCAAGACCTGGTGGCAGGGACTCCTGCGGTTGCGGAATCGACGCAGAAACTGCCGGGACAGGTTTCCGAAGCACAGGGTTGGGGAGCACTGTTTGGTAACAACGGTCCGATTGATGAACCCAGCGTGCGTACTTTTGTGGGGCAGATACTTTTGCAGAAAGAGATGCTGCGGCAATCGATTCACGAATTTGCGCGAGCGGGAGAGTTGAATGCAACCAACGTTGTTTCGCGGGTATTCCTGGCGGACGCGTATCTACGCGGGCAATTGCCGGATGAGGCGCGGGCAATCGTCAAGGAGTTGGAGGAAAATGAGAGACTGAAGACCCATCTCGCCAATGTTAAACCCGATCTATTGCGCCTGAAGGGTCTCTTTGCTTTTAAAGATGGCAATGCTCTGGAGGCAGAAAGACTCCTGCGTTCAGCGATCACTAACGCTCCGGGTTTTGGTCCTGCCTACAAGTCGTTGTTTGAAATTCTTCTGTTTACCGGACAGGACACCAACGCCTACGAGATTGTTCAGCAACATCTCAAGGTTGCCCCTGACGATGGACGGGCATTGTTGAATTCATGCGCAATTCTTGTCCGGCTTGGTCGTCCACAGGAAGCTCTCGCGCCGATTAATCAGCTTTTGAAATCGCAAACCAACAACGCCGCCGCCTACTACAATCGGGCGGTTGCCTACTTGAATCTGGCCGAGTGGGCGAAAGCAAAGACGGACTACAACACAACTCTGGATTTGAATCCTGGTTTTTTTCAAGCGCACCTCGGCCTGTCGGAAGTTGCTGAAAAATCGGGTGACAAGGCGGACGCCATCAGGCGACTTGAGATTGCCCTGAACATGATTCCTCCAAAGGCCGCGGAGCGTGAAAAGATTGAGAAGAAACTCGCGACGTTGAAAGGCGAAGCCAAACCCTAGGCGCGCATGCGCGTTGTCCATGTCATCACACGGTTGATAGTTGGTGGTGCGCAGGAAAACACCATCGCGACCGTGCTCGGTCTGCGCAAATGCGACGGTATCGACGTGCGTTTAATCGCCGGCCCGACGACCGGCCCGGAGGGATCGCTTGAAGCGGCCGTGTCCCGGATTCCAGGAATATTCACGCTGGTTCCTGAACTCGTTCGGCCGGTCAATCCGTGGCAGGACTGGGTTTGTTATCGCAAGCTAACCGCATTATTTCGCGATCTGAAACCAGACATCGTCCACACGCACAGCGGCAAGGCTGGTGTGCTTGGCCGACTCGCGGCAAAAAAGGCGGGAGTGCCAGTCATCGTACACACCATTCACGGTCCTTCGTTCGGGAAATTTCAAAACTGTTTCGTCAATGGCGTTTTCCGAAGTGCCGAACGCTTGGCCGGGCGCGCTACCACGCATTTCATCTCGGTTGCGCAGGCGATGACCGACCAATACCTGGCGGCGGGTATCGGCCGACCCGAGCAATACACGCGCATCTTCAGCGGATTCGAACTGGAACCATTTCTGCGCGCGGAACTGAAAACTGAACTGCGTGATCGACTGGGCATTGGTCCGCATGATTTTGTCATCGGGAAAATCGCGCGGCTGTTCGTCAACAAGGGGCACGAGGATTTGGTTAAAGTGGCGTCGGAAGTGGTGACACGTATTCCCAACGCGCGATTTCTCCTGGTTGGCGACGGAATGTTCGAAACCCGGTTGAGACGAATGATTGAGCGCGCGCCGATTCTCCACGCATTGGCGGCACGTGTGTCGGCAGGGTATTTGGTCGGGCAGGGTGATTCCATGACTCCGGCCATGCTCAAGGACCGCTTTATTTTTGCCGGACTCGTGACACCCTCCGAGGTGCCCGAATACCTCGCGCTGATGGATGTGGTCGTGCATCTTTCGCGGCGGGAGGGACTGGCGCGCGTGTTGCCCCAGGCACTGGCGGCTGGCAAGCCGATCATGGCCTATGATTGCGATGGGGCGGGTGAAATCTGCCTAAACCATGAAACCGGATTTCTGGTGCCGCCAGGTGACCGAGCATTGCTGATCGAACGCCTCGTGCAATTGCACGAAAGTCACGAACTCCGGGAGCGATTTGCTGAACGCGGGCGCACGCTGGTGCTGAGGGAATTTTCGGTCAAAAAAATGGTCCGCGAGATTCATCATCTTTACCAACGCCTCATGGCGGTTAAGTAGGTTAAGTAATGACCAATTACTGATTACCGAACATCGAACTCTGAACTCTGAGCAACAATGCCCCTCTCATTCCCCTACAACGCCTACGCGCTGGCGCTGCTCGCTGGATTCAGCTCGACGCTGCTGTCCCTCCCTCTGTGGCGGGCCTGGTGTCGCCGGGTTGGATTGCTGGATCAACCGGGACATCGGAAAATTCATGCTGACGCGGTTCCGCTCGCGGGTGGCTTTGCGGTGCTGACCGGATTGCTCGTTCCATTAGTTGGTGGATGGTGTGTTTTGCAATCCGGAATACTGCCGGACGCTACGACGACACTGTTCAGTCACGGATTCGAGAAACGCGGCCTGCAAATCGCCGCCATCGCCCTCGGAGCACTGTGTCTCGTGGTGCTGGGATGGTTGGACGACAAGCATGAACTGAAGGCGGCACCGAAGTTCGGCGGACAGGTGCTGGTCGCCTTGCTGGTGGCGGGCGCGGGAGTGCGCATCACTTTGTTTGTTCCCAATCCGTTGGTAAACTACCTCTTCACGGTCGGTTGGATTCTTACCGTGATTACCGCAGTGAACATCTTCGACAACATGAATGGTTTGTGTGCCGGGGTGGGGGCGATTTGCGCGGCCGGATTCGCCGCTGTCGGCGCCATGCACGGACATTATCTGGTGGCTTCGCTCGGGTTGTTGATTGCGGGCGCGCTGCTCGGATTCCTCCCGTTCAATTATCCGCGAGCGTCGGCGTTTCTAGGTGATTCCGGCAGCCACCTGGTGGGTTATCTGCTGGCCGTCGTCGCTATCCTCCCGCATTTCTATTCCAGCGCGAATCCGAGGCCCATCGCCGTGGCGGCTCCGCTGATAATGCTGTCTGTACCCCTGATAGATTTGGTGATAGTTGTCCTGATTCGATATCGGCTGGGCGTGCCGATCTGGGTCGGTGACAATAATCACTTGTCTCATCGATTGGTCCGTCGCGGATGGTCAAAACCGAAGGCCGTCGCGCTGATTTGGGCGATGACTGCTGGCAGCGTTTTGATGGGCATCTGGCTGGCGAGGTGAGGTATTAGCAAGGATCATCACCCGTTTATGGTATTTGGGTGAACTCTGAGGAGTTTTGAGGGAGTCGTTTTATCGCCAGATCAACACCAAATCATACTACGGAGTCACAGCCCGATAGAAGCGATTGGACTTTCCGGCAGCATCGGGATCAGCAACCTCGACCGTTCCTCCACCAGTGTTGACGCTCCTGAGTAGAACCCAGTTTGTCGGGGGAATTGAATTGGCGAACTCGATACGCCATGTACGGTTGGATTGGCCTGTCAGCGAAAACAGGAATTCACCGTTCGCAACTCGGCGCACTGCCGCAATCTGCGGAGGGGCCGGAATCTGATCGGCAATATTGCGAATTTCAAGAGAGATTGTTCTGGTGTAGTTGGGCCCAAGCAACGGTAGGTTCGCGGTGTCCGTCACCGTCAATGTCGTCTGTCCATTCACTGTGGGAACAATACGGATTTGCCCATCCGGAAGGTTTTGGATTTCGGCCAATGCTCCATTGCCGATTCCCCAGGAATAGACGGGTGTGTTGGCTGACAGAATCGTGAATGCCCGAATGGGCACGTCGTTGGTGCCGTCGAGGGTGATCGTGTCCACGCCCGCCGGATGAATCACGTCGCGGTTCACCACCACCCCGCCGGCAACATCCGTAAAGCCGTCGCTGTTGAACGTGGTCACCAGCACGGATTCGACTCCCGTATAGGAATTTCCGTTCAGGCTGATGCTCAGGGTTCGTGTCGCGGAACCGCGCTTGGGGCTGGCGTAGTTGAGCCAGTAGAAGCTGTTCGCATCCTGGAGAATACGTTGCTGAATCTCGGCAAAGGTCTCCTCCAGCTGAACAGCCTCCACGTCGAAGAAACCTGCGTTGCCGATTCGTCCCAATGCCGTCCGGTCGATTTCATCACCGAGGCCGATGGTGAAAATCTGCTTTCCGCCGCGCGCCGTCTCCACTTCCGCCAAGGTGTTGCGGCCGGCGGTGTCGACACCGTCCGTCAACGCCACCAGGAATCCGCGTGTGACGCCGGAAAGACTGGTGGAATCCGTCCAGTTCGTCAGCCCGGCGATGATCGCTCCGTAAAGATCCGTGGAAGGGCTGCCAATGGTGATGGCATCAATGCCCGCCTTCAACAGCGCCTTGTCTGCGGTGAAGTCGCTTACCCGGGCAATGGAACCCGAAAAGCTGAAGATGGCGAATTCCTGCCCGGGCACGCCCTCGTCGATGATGCGCCGGGCGGCAGCCTTGATCGACTGCAGTTCGTTGAGGACGGAAAAGGAGTTGTCCAGCAGCAACACCGTGCGAATCGTCGAGGGCAGTTCGTCCAGCTTGGCGATTTGCAGAAATGATTCTGTGGGGGACAGATCCGCACCGTCTTCCTGAACCCGGAACAGATCGCCCGTGTCGAACAGGGACCGTGGCAGATTCAGACCGTCCCGGCCAGTCGCGTCCGTCAACCGAAACGCGACCGTCACAAAACTTGGTGACGCGGTTTCGGCGAACACTTCTCCGAAGCGTCCTTCCAGTCGCCCCATACCGCTGAGGTTGATCTCGTAGGGATTCTCATCCGGATCGTTGCTCAGGATATGCAGCCTGGCTGTTCGCGTTCCCGTGCCCCCCGGTCGAAACTGCACCGTGAAGATGGAGTTTTCCCCCGGTGCGACCGTTGTTGCCGGCGCGGACACCACTTCAAATTCCGACGCGTGAGTGCCCGAGTTCGTGATTTCGATACCGGTCAAGGGAAGCGGTACGGTGTTCGTGATAGTGAACAAGACATTGCTCGAAGCCCCGATCAGGACCGAATTGGAGATTCCGTAGCCGCCCTGATGGCTGACCGGGGAACCAGCCGGACCGATCACCGTCATTTTCGGAACCAATCCCTCTCCTGCCAGCGCGATGACGAACGGACTTTCACCGGGATCATTGTTGGTGATCGAAAGGACCGCTTCGCGCAAACCTCGGGCGGAAGGATCAAACTCAACCGCAAAGGCCGCTGAGTCACCCGGTGCCAGGCCGGCCGGAAGCTGTGTGAGAAGCTTGAAATCGCCGGCATTAGGGCCGGTGATCGCCGTTCCGTTCAGTTCCAATGCAACGCTGCCCGCGTTGGACACGGCAAAGTTGTTGGTTGTGGCCCCCGCAGCCACCGCCACAGCCGAAAATCTTGTCGCATCGGAACTCACTCCACTTTCCACGTTGAAGCCGTTGCCGGAGACGGTGATTTCCGGTCCGGGAAAGGCAAAGGGATACGCCGCTCCGGAGTCGGCGGCGGAATTGTTCGAGCCATCGCCGTTGACTTCCGTCGCGGCGCTGTCTTCTCGATATGCCCCGACGACCACGGTGTCCCCGGAGAGGGCCACCGAGTAGCCGAAGTAATCATTCGAGTCGGTGTTCGAGGCCTTCAGGTAGGCCTGCTGCGACCAAGTGGTCCCGTCGCGCACAAACACGTAGGCCGCTCCAGAGCTGGAGGCGGAATTGTTCGATCCATCGCCGTTGACTTCCGTCGCGGCGCTGTCTTCTCGATATGCCCCGACGACCACGGTGTCCCCGGAGAGGGCCACCGAGTAGCCGAAGTAATCATTCGAGTCGGTGTTCGAGGCCTTCAGGTAGGCCTGCTGCGACCAAGTGGTCCCGTCGCGCACAAACACGTAGGCTGCTCCAGATTCGGAGGCGGAATTGTTCGAGCCATCGCCGTTGACGCCCGTCGCGGCGCTGTCTTCATAACGTGCCCCGACGATCGCCGTGTTCCCGGAGATGGCCACCGACGAGCCGAAGCCGTCATCAGAACCGGAGTTGGCAGCCTTCAGGTAGGCCTGCTGCGTCCAAGTGGACCCGTTGCGGATAAACACGTAGGCCGCTCCGGAGTCGGAGGCGGAGTTGTTCGAGC
Organism: uncultured Verrucomicrobiales bacterium; assembly: GCA_937893495.1. Lineage (GTDB taxonomy): Bacteria > Verrucomicrobiota > Verrucomicrobiia > Limisphaerales > JAYPXF01 > CALBIE01. Next base: position 7,925 of record CALBIE010000214.1, read on the forward strand.
CATCGCCGTTGACTCCCGTCGCGGCGCTGGCTTCACCCAATGCCCCGACGGCCGCGGTGTCCCCGGCGATGGCCACCGAAAAGCCAAAGTAGTCAAGTGACCCGGAGTTGGCAGCCTTCAGGTAGGCCTGCTGTGTCCAGGTGGACCCGTTGCGGACAAACACGTAGGCCGCTCCGGAACTGGAGGCGGAATTGTTCGAGCCATCGCCGTTGACTTCCGTCGCGGCGCTGTCTTCTCCATTTGCCCCGATGACCACGGTGTCCCCGGCGATGGCCACCGAAATGCCGAATCGGTCTAAGGAACTGGAGTTGGCAGCCTTCAGGTAGGCCTGCTGCGTCCAGGTGGTCCCGTTGCGGACAAACACGTAGGCCGCTCCGGAAGTGAAGGCGGAGTTGTCCGAGCCATCGCCGTTGACACCCGTCGCGGCGCTGTCTTCTCCATATGCCCCGACGACCACGGTGTCCCCGGCGAGGGCCACCGACGAGCCGAAGCCGTCATCAGAACCGGAGTTGGCAGCCTTCAGGTAGGCCTGCTGCGTCCAGGTAGTCCCGTTGCGGACAAACACGTAGGCCGCTCCGGAAGTGGAGGCGGAGTTGTTCGAGCCATCGCTGTTGACACCCGTCGCGGCGCTGTCTTCTCCATTTGCCCCGATGACCGCCGTGTCGCCGGAGAGGGCCACCGAATAGCCGAATTCGTCACCGGACCCGGAGTTGGCAGCCTTCAGGTAGGCTTCCAACGCAAGAACCGGGGATCCTCCGGTTCCGTGGATCGCAAAGACAAAGGGGTTCCGGATCGCGTCATTGTTGCCGATTGAGATCGTGGCCGATCGTGATCCCTCGACGCTGGGATCGAAACGAACCGTAATGGTCGCCGATGCGCCCGGCGTCACGCTGGTCGGAGACGCACCGATGATGGCGAAATCCCCCGCCGCCGGTCCGGTGATGACCGGCGCGTCGAGCGTCAGGTCGGCCGTCCCGGTGTTGGTGATGGAGAACGTGTTGGTCCGCGCTCCAATGATCGCGCTCACCGTGCCGAAGTCCGTTCCGTCCGAAAGATCCGGCGTCGCGTCTCCGTTGACGATGGCCACACCGTTTCCACCGACGGCGATCTCCGGGAAATCCGCGACTCCCGAGCCCTGAATCGCGAAATCAAACACGCCTTTGCCCGGATCGTTGTTGGTGATGGAGAGCGTGGCCTTGCGCAATCCCAACGCGCCCGGGTAAAACGCGATCGTAATGTTCGTGACCACGCTGGCGGGCACACTTGGCGGAGGCGTGCCGACGAGGGCGAAGTCCGCCGCCGCCGGGCCCGAGAAGCCGAACCCGTTCAGCGCAAGATCCAGCACGCCCTGATTCGTAATCACAAATGCCCGAAACCCATTGCGATCGTTCAGCGCCACATTTCCGAAATCCGTTCCGTCTGCCAGGTCGGCCACCACATCCCCGTCGGCGATATTCGACCCGTTGCCCGCAACCTTGATGTTCGGCGGCGCCAATGAGATCGCATACGCCGCTCCGGAGCCGGAGGCGGAATTGTCCGAACCATCGCCGTTGACTCCCGTCGTGTTGCTGCCTTCGTTACGTGCCCCGACGATCGCCGTGTCCCCGGCGATGGCCACTGAATCGCCAAAGTTGTCACCGGAACCGGAATTGGCAGCCTTCAGGTAGGCCTGCTGCGCCCAGATGGTCCCGTCGCGCTCAAACACGTAGGCCGCTCCGGAGCCGGCGGAATTGTTCGAGCCATCGCCGTTAATACCCGTCGCGGCGCTGTCTTCATCAGATGCTCCGACGACCACCGTGTCCCCGTTGATGGCCACCGAAGAGCCAAAGTTGTCACCGGAACCGGAGTTGGCAGCCTTGAGGTAGGCCTGCTGCGTCCAAGTGGCCCCGTTGCGGACAAACACGTAGGCCGCTCCGGAGCCGGAGGCGGAATTGTTCGAGCCAGCGCCGTTGACACCCGTCGCGTTGCTGGATTCATAACGTGCCCCGACGACCGCCGTGTCCCCGGAGAGGGCCACCGAATTGCCAAAGTAGTCACCGGAACCGGTGTTGGAGGCCTTCAGGTAGGCCTGCTGCGACCAGGTGGTACCGTTGCGCACAAACACGTAGGCCGCTCCGGAGCCGGAGGCAGAATTGTTCGAGCCATCGCCGTTGACACCCGTCGCGGCGCTGTCTTCTTCACGTGCCCCGACGACCACCGTGTCCCCGGAGAGGGCCACCGAAGAGCCGAAGTTGTCACCGGAACCAGTGTTGGAGGCCTTCAGGTAGGCCTGCTGCGTCCAGGTGGCCCCGTTGCGGACAAACACGTAGGCCGCTCCGGAGCCGGAGGCGGAATTGTCCGAGCCATCGCCGTTGACACCCGTCGCGGCGCTGTCTTCATCAGATGCTCCGACGACCACCGTGTCCCCGTTG
>CALBIE010000215.1 GCA_937893495.1 uncultured Verrucomicrobiales bacterium
CTTCGGCAAACAGCGCCTTCATTTCTTCGGCACTGCGCAGATGGAACTGCTCCTTTACATAGTGCGCGCCCAGCCGATTCGGATCATGAATAGTGGTCTGGGTACCGATGCAGACGAGCAGATCGTGCGCATGGGCATGTTCCTTCTCGACGTAATGCACGTCGTTGGTCGCGACAAGTTTCAGTCCGAACTCCTTCGCCCAGGGTATCAGATGTTTATTAACATGAATCTGATCCGCGATGGTGTGATTCTGAAGTTCGAGGAAAAAGTTTTCCGGCCCGAAAATCTGCTTGTACCAGTCGATGGCATCGCGTGCCTTGTCGAGCTGGTTGGCCTTGATGAGTTGGGGGATCTCACTGGCGAGACAGCCGGAGAGGCAGATGAGTCCCTCCTTGTGCTTTTCAATTAACTCCTTATCGATGCGGGGCTTGTAATAATAGCCCTCGAGTTGCGCCGCAGTGGCCAGTTTGACGAGGTTCTTGTAGCCCGTTTCATCCGCTGCGAGCAGTCCGAGATGATGGTAAAGCTCCTTGTTACCGGTGGCATTAGGAATCTTCTTTCGGTCGAATCGGCTGGCTGGGGCGACATAGACCTCGCACCCGATGATGGGCTTGATTCCCCGCTTGATGCAGGCGCGATAAAAATCAATGGCGCCAAAAAGAACACCGTGATCCGTAATCGCGAGGGCAGGAAATTTCAGTTCGCGGGCGCGGTCAGTCAGGGTGTCCAACCGGCAGGCACCGTCCAACAACGAATACTCGGTGTGGACGTGCAAGTGAACGAAATCCGCATGCGACATCGGTCCAAATTCTCGTGACCGGTTCAGGAATGTCGAGGGTGGATTGTTCCGAAGGAGTTGCGAACAAACGGTGAACAGGTTGGGAATAGTGTGTGAAGAAAAGGGAGAAACGAAAGCGCCCCGCCTTTTTTCTACGGAATCAGGCAAAGCAGGTCGTGTAGGTCCAGGCGGAGGCACCAAATCGACTTCTGAATCGCCGTTCCGTTTCCGCCGCGGAATCTTGATTGGCGGTGATCGCGAAAGTCGTCGAGCCGCTTCCTGACATCATGGTAACCAAGGCACCATTTTCTCTGAGGAAGTTTTGATAAATTGAAAGCAATGGATGCCGGGGCAGCACGGGCGCTTCCAGGGAGTTATAGAAGGCGTCGGTCGCGTTGCCAATATCGTTTGATTCCAGCCGTTTGATCAGTGAAACCGCGCGACCAGGCCGGCCGTTCAAGGCATCCGGATATCGTGACAGATTGCGGTAAGCCCAGGAGGTCGAAACTCCGAATCCCGGGTGAATCAGGAGGAGTCCTTTACCCGACAATGCCGGGAAGGGTTTCAGTGGGGTAATTCGTTCGCCACGACCAACGGCGAGGGCCGGGCCTTCCTGAAGAAAAAAATTGACGTCTGAACCGAGGCTCGCTGCGAGCTCGGTCAATCGCGCCGCATCAAGCGGTTGCCCAAACAATTCATTAAGGCCCAGCAGTGTTTGGGCGGCGTTTGAACTGCCTCCGCCGAGGCCTGCGGAAATCGGAATGTGTTTTTCATGTTTGATGCGAATGCCGGAACGGATATCCGCCGCGTCGCGAAAGCATTCGCTGGCACGAAAAATCAGATTCGAATCATCAGATTTGAGGTCGGGATGATCGCTGTCGATGAGAATATCTTTGCCGGATTCGAAAAACTCCAGTCGGTCGCAAAGCGGGACCGACTGCAAAACTGTTTCCAGTTCATGAAAGCCATCTTCCCGCTTGCCGAGGATGTTCAGCAGTAAATTGATTTTGCAGGGCGACTGGCGGACGGCGGTCATGAAAGTTGAAACAAAAAAGGCGCCAACCGTCGTTGGCGCCTGGAAAATGGAAAAAGATTATCGTTCAAACACGCGGAAGCGGCTGCCGGGAATAATGGGAATGATTTCGCCGCCGGCGAAGCCAACCGAAGTATCGGTGGCGAAAATAGAATCGTGAAACAGTCTTGGCCGGTAGTTATCAGGATACGGCGGAATATCCGTGAATGGTTCGGCTTTGACCTTCTTGAACGGATCTTGAAACCACGACTCCGGAAAAAAGTAGGGATCGTAGGTTGGTGTAGGAATCGGAAAGGTCAGGATTTCGCTGAAGCCAATGGCCATCCGGGCCAGTGTTCGATTGAAGCCCCGAATCATTCCGCTCGAGAACGCGGCATCCGGACCATCCCATAGTCCGGCCTGCTCCATTGAACGCCGCATTTCACCCATGCGAATGAACTCCATGGTGTTATTGATGCCGCGGCCCAGCTTTCGTTCGGCGCCGCCGCAACCGGAAAAAAGGAACGCGGCACCCAAGGCTAATACGGTTATTGGCAGGAATCGCATAACTTGGTGACTGTAAACCGGTCGGACATTAAGCTGTGATCCCGAAAAGTAAAGGGCTTTTACTTCGTCTGAAACCTCTGTAGGTGCGCCTCGAGTAACGGCTTGGCGTGAGAATAGGCTTCCACCAGTGCGACGACCAGTTCGGGAATCTCAGTCGTGTCCTTCTCTCTCGCAAGTTGTTCAATTCGCTGGGATAAATCCCGCATATTGAGGGCGCCAACATGCCCGGCGCTGGTTTTCAGAGGATGAATGGCTTTTTCAACGGCATCGATGTTTCCAATTTTCGCTGCTTGAGTGGCCGCCTTGAGTTTGCCATCGGCATACTCGAAAAACATGTTAATCATATCCGCCGCAAACTGTTCGCCTCCCAACTTGGCCAACCGAATCAGGGCTTCTTCATCCAAAGGCGGTGATTGATCCATCGGCGTTAATTATCGAGGCCAGACGGGACGCGTCAACGCGAATTGAACCCGTCGATTGGCAAATCTACCACGACTTCCTTGCGTAGGCGGTTCCGTCGCATTAGCTTGCCGCCCCTGCTAAACGAAATGTCGGAATCATCAGAAAAATCCAACCCGCGTTGGTATTGCCTGCGCACTCAGATTAAGCGAGAGCACATCGCGGTTTCGCAAGTCAGCCAGTTGCCGAATATAGAGACTTTTTGTCCCCGGGTCCGCTTTCAAAAAGTGACGAGGACAGGTAAAAAATGGTTTACCGAAGCCATGTTTCCCAATTACCTGTTCGCTCGCTTTGATTGGGAATCCGAAAAACGGCTTGTACAATCATCTCTCGGTGTGGCCGGAATCGTCCATTTTGGCAGCTTCAGTCCCGAGATTCCCCGAGAGGTCATTGAAGAGCTGAAATCAGAATTGGGAGAAGAGGATATTCGTACCTTTGAAGACACGTTGAAAGCCGGTGATGAAGTTACGCTGACCAAGGGGGTGTTTATTGGCTTATCGGCCGTAGTATCTAAACTTATGCCGTCGAAAGCGCGCGTGACTGTCTTGTTGGAGTTTTTGGGGAGGATGACCGAAACCGTTGTTGCGCAACAAGATGTATTGAAGCGGCAGGAGTCCGAATCAGCCGAAGCGGTGCTTACGCGGCAAAAAACGAGAGAATAAACTGTCCGGCTAAGGGATTCGCTGGAGCTTTGTTCAATTATTCTTGAACTAAAATCGATTCAGTGCATCCTTCGCGTGTTGATGGATACACTCGTCGAAGATCCTGCCTCAAAAACCCAGTCTGTGGGTGACGTAGACTTTGATCTGCGCCCCTTGGAGGTTGAGGTGATCGACTTCTTTGTGAGTGGGGGTCAACTGCTGGGATTACCCAAGTCTGTCGGGCAGATTTATGGGCTTCTCTACATTTCCCCGCACCCTCTTGATTTGGAAGCCATTTACCAGAAACTTGGAATCAGCAAGGGTTCTGCCAGTCAGGGACTCAAGTTTCTCCGTTCCGTCAAGGCGGTTCAAAGCACGTCTGTGCCGGACAAGCGCAGTGAACATTATGTCGCCGAGACGGGATTGCGCTCGCTTGCTGGAGGGTTTATTCGCGAGCAAATAAACCCCCATTTGACCAACGGTAACGACCGCCTTGGACGAATACGGCGATTGGCCGAAGACGAAGCGTGGGGCGATTCGGAAAATTTGGAAGACCGGGTTAAACATTTGGAATCATGGCACCGGCAGGCAGAAAGGGTGATCCCCTTGCTGCTGCGAATCATCGGGCAGTAGTGCCCGTATCAGGACTGGGTGCGAGCCGCCTCAGATGCCTGAAGTAACGACAATTAAAAATGAGCTAGAACGGTTTTGCCGGTATATCCGGCGAATGACCAAGGGCGGCAGCATGCTTGACTCTGTTCGGGGACCGCACGCGGCTCGCGTGCCCCACTCGTCGGCCCGACGAGTGGTTCTTCATTGGGTTCGCGGAAGTTCGTGTAAATTGCTGGTTACAGATTCCCTTGCGCTTGTGTCGATGACTCGTCCCTTTCCCACTCATAGAATTCATCCGTGCCCATCCGCGAAATCCGTGGTTGAATCACCAATCAGATAGGTCCCGTCCGTGGCCGCAACCATTATTGAAATCGCCCGTCGACGGCAGCAGCCCGGCAGCGGCAGCCGCCAGGTTCGTCCTCGGGAACGCGCTTTGGGCATGAACTTCCGGAAATTGATATCAATTCCCTTTTTAATCGTTGGAGGGCAGGCAACGAGGCTGTACATGCCCGAGCGCTCAACGCTGGATTGGGATTTGCTCATCCATGTGGATGACGCCAATACCGCCAGAAACGATTTGGAGCGAAGTGAAGCCACCGGATTTACGTCATTGACGATACCGGGGTTTGCTTGCCGTCTGCCGGACGGAACAATTCTCGACATTATCGCGTCGGATGAAGGATGGATCGCGCGTGCCCTCGCCGAACCAACCCGGGATCTCGACGACCAACCCGTGATTCGTCTGCCTTGGCTGATCCTGATGAAACTTAAATCCGGTCGCGTGCAGGATCTCGCCGACGTCAGCCGAATGCTCGCCTGGGCGGACGATCCGATGTTGGCTGAGATCCGCGCGGCAATCGGTCAATTCCTGCCCGACGCGATGGAAGACCTGCAAAGCCTTCTGGATCTCGGCAGACTTGAGCGCGGTCGTGGTCATTGAGGTGTTCAAGGAATTTGAAAGCGCCAACTCCCAGCGTTCGAACTGCGGCAGGCACGCAGGGGAGCACGCCCGCCTCGGGCGTCGGCTTCCGAGCCCTCGCGGAAGCCTCTTTCCAACTGGTTTTCAAGTCATTTGCCAAGTGTCCTTCCATTTGATTCGTGTGAATTCGTGTCCATTGGTGGTTGCAAATTTCCAGGCGCTAGTTTTTTCATTTGCCCTTTCTAATCCGCGCCAAGTCCGCGTAATCCGTGGTTAAATACAGTTCGAGATCAGGGGGAACGCCCGCAGCCCGCGTGCCCCGGTCGGCGGCCCGCCGAGTGGTTCCTGACTCCGAGTGGTTTCCTCTCCGATTCGCGTGATTTAGTGTCCATTAGTGGTTGGAAGCCCCTTTGTTATCCGCGCCATCCGTGAAATCCGTGGTTAAAAACAGTTCGCCATCAGCGTTCATCAGCGGTAATGGATTTCCGGCAATGAGACTCCCGGCTCAAACCGTTGACACCATCCTTGAAGAAATCCGGCAAGTTGATCCCGGAGCGGAAGTTTACCTCTATGGCTCTCGGACGGACGACGCCGCACGCGGCGGCGACATCGATCTCCTGGTGGTCTCTGATCAAATCGGATTCCGAGAGACCCTGCGGCTGCGCCGGGCAATCTTGGACCGAATCGGATGGCAGCAGTTGGATTTGTTGATTCGACGCCGGGACGAGTTGAACGAACCCTTTGCCGCCACCTGTCTCTCATCGGCAATCAAGTTGTGAAGAACGACCAGCCAAAAGAACTGCTTCGCAACAACTTGGATGAACTCGCCTCACTTCGTGACCTTTGTGTCCTTCGTGGTTAATTCACCCATGGAATTCATCGACCTCAAAGCACAGTACGCTGCATATAAAGACGAAATCGACGGCCGCATGCGGACCGTTCTCGACCACGGTCGATTCATCATGGGACCGGAGGTGTTTGAACTGGAGGAAAAGCTGGCTGACTTCGTTGGCGTCAAACACTGTATCACAGTCGGCAGCGGCACGGTGAGCCTTGAAATCGCGCTCCGGGCGCTGGGTATCGGGCCGGGGGACGAGGTCATAACGGTGCCATTTACCTGGATCAGCACCGCCGAAGTCATCTGTGCCGTCGGTGCGAAACCGGTCTTTGTCGATATCGAAACCGACACCTACAATCTCGATCCCGATTTGATCGAAGCCGCGATCACGAAAAACACCAAGGCTATCATGCCCGTGAGTCTGTTTGGTCAGATGGCGGACTATGATCGCATCAATGAGATCGCAGCCAGGCACGGCATCCCCGTCATCGAAGACGCCGCCCAAAGCTTCGGCGCGACGCAGAACGGCAAACAGAGTTGCTCGGTCACTTTGATTGGGAGCACCAGTTTTTTCCCCGCCAAAGTCTTCGGTTGTTACGGGGACGGAGGGGCGCTTTTTTCCAACGACGACGAACTTGCGAACAAAATGCGTGCGATCCGAAATCACGGCGGGATCAAGCGCGGTTACCATGATCTGGTTGGGCTGAACGGACGCTTTGATACCATTCAGGCTGGAGTACTTCTGGCCAAGTTGCCGCATTTTACCGATGAGATCACTGCCCGGCACCGCATCGGGGCACGCTATTCAGAGTTGTTGAAGGACATCTGCGCGACTCCGATGATCGAGTCCGGCAACACGCACGTTTATGCTCAGTATACAATCCGGGTGACTGATCGGGAAACTGTCAGGGCACGGTTGCAGGAAAAGGGGGTACCCACTGCCGTTTACTATCCGAAATGTCTTCACGAGCAGCCAGTATTCGGGTTGACCGGCAATCGGTTGGGTGATTTCCCGGTATCCGAGAAGGCGTCCCGCGAAGTTCTTAGCCTGCCGATGCACCCGTTTCTGAATAATGCCGACCAAGATGGAATTATCGAAGCTTTGAAAACCGCTGTGGCCGCTATGGAATTCGTTGATTCCTGAGCCGGGCACGATGTCAGTCCGTTCGACCAAACCATGAAAATCACGCTCGAAGTACCCGAGACGAGTTTGTCCATCACCAGGGAAAGACCGGAGGAATTCGGACACTCTTTGCGGGTAGCGGCCGCAGTCAAATGGTATGAACTGGGACGGATTACCCAATCGAAGGCAGCTGAACTCATCGGCTGTAGCCGGCTCGAACTTTTCGATCACCTCCGGGAATATGGCGTTCCAATTGTTCAACTGTCGCCGGAGGAACTGAATTCCGAAATGAACCAGGCGGTATGATGACGGACGGAACAGCGGGGAATCCGTGTCATCCGTGAAATCCGTGGTTGATTGTTCCTCCCGGTTCGCGACGATCTTCGCCAACCACTCCAGGTTTAAAGGGTCGCCGGGCACCGCAGTTCCGCGACCACCCGCAACTCCGTCCAGACAAGATCTGTAATGAACCTCGCGGCGGCCATTAAAGCCGTCGTCGAACGCCGGAAAGAGATCATTCTTGCGATTCTGTTTGGGTCTGTCGGCCGCGGCCGTGCAACTCCCGCCAGCGACTTTTGAGCCGTGTCCAATGAACCGACCGATTATGACGGCGCATGGAAGGAACTCATGGAGGTCTATTGGCGGCCGTTCCTCGAACTGTGCTTTTCCGATGTCGCCTCGCGGGTTGATTGGCGCGTTCCCGTTGAATACCTCGATCAGGAACTTCAGGAAATTGTCAGGGATTCCGATCTGGGCAGGCAACGGGTGGACAAACTCGTCAAGGTGCGCCGGCTGGATGGCGGCGAGGAATGGGTTCTCGTACATGTCGAAGTCCAGTCCCAGCCGGATGCGGGACTGCCGCTCCGGGTTTACCAGTATCATCACCGGATCGCGGACCGGTTCGGTCGCCGCGTCGCGACCTTGGTCGTCCTTGCCGATGAACGCGCGGAATGGCGTCCCGACACTTACGAGGAGGAACTGTGGGGCTGCCGGGTGCGATTCGATTACCCGGTCTGCAAATTGCTCGACCTTGAACGGGCGGAGGGACTGCTGGAAGCGGACGATAATCCGGCGGCGGTTGTGGTTGGAGCCCATCTGGCTGCGCAGGCCACGCGCGGGGACATGGACCTCCGCAAGAAACTCAAATGGCAGCTCACCCGCCGGCTTTACGAGCGCGGATACAATCGCCGGGACATTCTCGAATTATTCCGGCTCATCGACTGGCTGCTGGGGCTGCCGGAAGGATTGGAGATTGAATTTCGCGGGGAACTGAATAGTTTCGAGAACGAAAAAGCCATGCCCTATATCACCAGCATCGAACGCCTCGGCCGGCAGGAAGGCCGCCAACAAGCTCTGCGCGAGGACATTTTGGACATCTTGGAAGTACGATTCGGCGCGGTGCCCGAGCGGGTCCAGTCGCTGATCGCCGCAACCACTGAGGAATCCAGGTTGAAACATCTGCACCGCCGCACCGTCCTCGTCGATTCCCCGGCCCAATTCGAGAGTGAGTTCGCTTGACCATTACGAGCGCGACGATTCGCGTCCTACAAACTGGAGGGACAAGCCTGCGAGTCCTTTCATCGCCATCCGTGAAATCCGTGGTCAAAAAACAGTTGGAGATCAGGGGACCGCACGCAGGGGAGCACGCCCGCCTCGGGCGTCGGCTTCCGCGCCCTCGCGGAAGCCTTTTCAGAATGGCTCTTGCACGGCGGCCCGCCGAGTGTTTCTTGATTCGCGCAAATTCGTGGCCATTAGTGGTTGGAAGCCCTCCACAATCCGTGTCATCCGTGAAATCCGTGGTTGATTGTTCCTCCCGGTTCGCGACGATCTTCGCCAATCACTCCAGGTTTGGAGGGTCGCCGTCGCCGCAGTTCCGCGACCACCCGCAACTCCGTCCAGACAAGATCGGTAATGAACCTCGCAGCGGCCATTAAAACCGTCGTCGAACGGCGGAAAGAGATCATTCTTGCGATTCTGTTCGGGTCTGTCGGCCGCGGCAGTGCGACGCCCGACAGCGACATCGATATTGCGCTCCTTCCGGAGGAACCCATTGCGGCGGACGCCAGGATGCAAATGATGGAAGAGATTAGCGGGGTTGCCGGACGGCCGGTCGACCTCGTGGACCTGCGCCAGGCCCATGGGCCGTTGCTCCGCCAGATTCTCAGCACGGGCCGCCGCCTGGTTGCCAGAGATTCGGGCGCGTTGGCCGAACTCATCGGAAGAAGCCTTCTCGAGCAGGCGGATTTCCAGCGGCATTTGGATTATATCCACCAAACGAGGCGACAGCGATGGATTGGGGTTTGAGAGGCAACAAATTGGAATCGTTGCGGCGTTGTATTGAGAGGATCAAGGCCAAACGACCCGGTTCACCTGCCGTCTACTATCCGAAATGCCTGCACGAGCAACCGGTGTTCAAGTCGACGGGTAATAAATTGGGCGACTTTCCCGAAGCCGAAAAAGCGTCCCGCGAGGTATTGAGTCTGCCGATGCATCCTTTGCTCGATGAAGCGACTCAAGAGAGGATTGTTTCGTCTTTACGAACCGCATTGACCGATTAGCCTGGCACAGGGTGGAATCATGGATTCAAGTCAGCGAATTAAGTTGTAGAAAATTCGGATAAGAGCCCAGAAAAGATATGCTTGGCACAATTAACCAAGAAATAGTAGCTATTGCGCAACGGGTCAGACTGCTTGTCTTGGACTTTGACGGAGTGCTGACAGACAATCATGTCTACTGCGACCAAAACGGGACAGAGCAGGTTCGTTGTTGGCGGGGTGACGGTATAGGATTGAATCGCCTTCAGAGCCAAGGCATTTCCGTTTACATTCTATCGACTGAAACTAATCCCGTAGTGGCAACGAGAGCCAGGAAATTGGGTGTCCCTGTACAACAAGGGGTTGTCGATAAGGCCGCTGGAATCAAGGATTTGGCAAAAAACTCTTATATAGATCTGCACCATGTGGCATTCGTTGGAAATGATGTGAACGACCTGCCGGCATTGAAAATTGTAGGACTGCCAATTGCAGTCGCCGACGCCCACCGAGATATTCAATCCTCAGTTAAAATGGTCACGACCGCAATGGGCGGAAAGGGAGCGGTTCGCGAGGTTTGTGATTTCTTATGTTCATTAACGCTGGTACAACTCGAAAATGAATGATTCACTGTTTTCCGTAAGCAATAAGTGCGTAATCATCACGGGCGTCCTGGGACAGTTGGGCTTGGCCTACGCTCGCGCATTTAAAGACCGTGGCGCAACGGTAGTGGGCTTTGACGTGCATCCTGAATCACGAGTCGACGATAAAATCGGAGCAGGCTACGCCATCGCTAGGTATTTTCAGGTTGACATAACGGACAAACAGGCAATCGCACGAGCAGTAAG
>CALBIE010000216.1 GCA_937893495.1 uncultured Verrucomicrobiales bacterium
CGGTGGTCTTCACCGCGTACGGCCGGGTTTGCGCGTGTCGCCAGAGTTTTTCGAAAGCAACTTCGCATTCCTCGGCCGAAATGCGTTCCAACTGCCGACCTCGTCCCACCGGAATGAGAAAAAACACCGACCACATCGCGATGTTCTGATGCGACAACAGTTCAGCCATCTCGTCGATCGTGTGGAAATTGCCACGCGTAATGGAGGTGTTGATCTGAACGGACAATCCCAGTTCCCTCGCGTCGGCCAGCATTTGCAAGGTCCGGTCAAAACTCCCGCTCCAACCGCGAAATGCATCGTGCGTTTCCGCATCCGGTCCGTCGAGGCTGACACCCAATCGTTTCACGCCCGCCTCCTTCGCCTGCCGAAGCGCCTCCCGGGTGGCGAGCGGCGTGGCGGAAGGCGTTAAGGCCACCTCGAAGCCCTGGCCCGTCGCGTAACGAATCAACTCGAAAATATCCGGCCGCTTCAGGGGGTCGCCCCCGGTCATCACAATGATCGGTTTGCGGGAAAAGCCAGCCGCCTGATCAATGAGCGCCTTTGACAGAGTGGTCGAAAGTTCATCGGAATGCGCCTCCCGCTGTGCCGAGGCCCGGCAATGTTGGCACACAAGGTCGCAGGCCTGCGTTACCTCGTAGTAAAACATCAGGGGATTCTGATCAAAGTCAGCGTTTGTATAGTCGGAGCGATTCATCACAAGTCAATGAGCAGATTCATGCTCTAAAAAAATCGTAATGCCGACCTCACCATCCGCTTTGTCAAAATTGTCCTTTTCAACGCAATCATTGGCGCCCGGGGTTTGGGAGTCGCCGCGCTATTCAGCAATCGCCCTGTTTTGGGGGATTGTGACCCTGATTGCATTGGCTGGGCGGAGCGTTTGTTGAAAGTTTCGTCAGACGGAATGCCCTTCACAAAGCAGCCGCCACTTCCGCCGCAATGCGGCCAGCAAATTGCGACAAAAAACGCTTACATGAGGTCGCGTCGCTGGCGCTGGTGAATTCCCCATTCCCAGCACCGGATTTCGGCGACACGATCAGTGCTGCCGCGTCATACAAACCCTCCTGCATCATCCGCTCGCACAAAACGTTCATTCGCTCGATGTAGGACGCGCGAATGAACCGACTGTTGGTCTCGAAGTGAGGAGAAATGGCCTGCACTGGCCGCCGGGATTTCTCAGCGTCTTCGATCAAAAGCAAGTATCCGACGAATGGTTTGGCACCATCACCAAACGCGCCCTCTTTTACAGCAGTTTGGAAATCGACAGCGGAACCAAGGGCTTCTTCGCATCGATTGTTGGCATTATTTCCAAACGAAGGTCCGCACAGTGATTTGAATTCGAGAACCGCAATAAGTCGATTCCGCAGGGTGACCAGAAGATCCCACTGCTTGGTCGGCCGAAAATAGCCAGGCAGCACAACGGCACGTTTTTGGCGATGGATCGTTGCCGCCTTCAAGCCATTGCCTGGAACCAGTTTCGCGCAGATATCCGCGATCCCATCGAGGTTTTTGCCGCCGGTAACGGCTGATCGATTTCCCTGATCACTTCGACCGGCAGCCGCTTGTTTTTTAACAGCGGCCAAACGACTTTGCCAAAACCGCTTGATTGAGCGTTTGATATTCTGCGGATAATTTCCAATTATGAGAGCCATAGTTTCGCTCTAATTGCCGGCCAATGCTTCCCACTTTTTTTGATTCAGTCCGAATGCTTCTCGCGTAGCAACATTGCATCGTTCAATATCACGGGCGATGGCCGCCTGGCGGAGTTCCTTGCGAAGTTCACGCGGCACGGTGGCCCAATCCGGAACTCTAATTCGCCTTAGATACTGTGCCTGAAATCGTAAGAAATCACCGCGCATCCGAACGGAATAAGTGGCGATAAACGCATGAGCGACCCGACTGAGCAAGACTGCCTGCAAAGCCCGCAAGTCCCAGGTATTCGAGGTGACAAAATAGAGGTTGTGGTGTGGATATAGCATGCCTTCCTCAAATACAATGTTGGCACTTCCCTTGATGTCTGGAATCAACAATTTTGGAATGGCACAAAGTTCAGGATAAATTCGGTCAATGGTGCGAAACCAGGCCCGCGGATTCCTTCGTGAAACGTTGCGACCAAGGATCCCCAACCGATGTTCTTCGAGATACGCTGCGAATCTTGGATAGTCGCCCGGGTTTACGACCTTTCCGTCATCTCCAAATGGATTCAGCACCGCCATGCCCTTCCAATTCACCTCACCCGACTCTATGTCCCTTGTCATGACGAGTGGCAATTTCCTGGATTCCTCGACGTCAAATTCCGTGTTCAGACGGACGTATATCCTATCCGCGCCCGTAGCCACCCCGATTACGACCCGGCATCCTGCATCCTCTATTTTAGGGAGATTGCCCTCGATCTCGCGAATAACATTCAATCGTTCAATATTATTCAACAGCCAGGGTTCTTCGCCCTTGACGACGCCTTCCGATTCAATGACCGAGGGATCCACGATTTCACCGCGTAGCGCGCGACTAAGAGGGCCCAACACCTCTCGGGAGATCTTTGGTCGGTGAGCAGTTCGCGTCAGGTCGGGTTTAGATCGGGACAACACCGTCACCGCAGGATACGCGACGACTTCAGAGTGAAACGCCGGGCAATTCGTGAAATCAACGTAGGCCTTAAGGTGAAAATCGCGCGCTATCAAACCGCGGAGCGGACCGCCGTATCGGTTCTTCATCCACCGGTCGGAACAAATAAAACCGAGTAATCCGTTCCGTTCCAGTAGACCAAGGCTTTTCTCAAAAAACGGAATATACAGATCCGCTCGGTCGAACAGAGTGGAAAACCGAGCGCGATAAATTCGCAATAATTCCTCCGGAATTGATTCTTGGCGAACGTAGGGCGGGTTGCCGACGATATGTGTGAAGCTGTCCGGCCAATCTGAGACAAGAAAATCTCCATGCCGCAACCAAATGTTGGAAATCTTCACTGCGGCTTTGCCGCTTAATCCATGACCCAGCAGCAGTTTCTCGACGGCCTTCTTTGCGACGTTAAGTTCCGCACCATTGACGTCAACGGCGCGTATGGATTGCTCAATCTCAGAAGGCGGTATCGGGCGGCCACGAAAACTGGTTAGAAGCCGTTTGACCGCGGGAATCAGGAAATCCCCGGCTCCACACGAAGGTTCCAACAATCGATTGCGAGACAGGTTCTTCGCTGGAACGTAGCCAACCAGGTCCAATATGAACTCGACAACTTCTTCGCGAGTGTAAATCGCACCGCGTTCATGTCGTTCGGCCGAGTCGAAGAAATCAACCGCGCTTATCCCTGGCGGTTCGACTGGAAACAGAAGTTGCTGCACGACAGACATTCCATCGCAATTCTGGCAGGGCTTACCCGACCCGGCAAGAAATAGCGGTCAAATGAACGTCAACTTGCAGGGCAATGGCCTTCGCATTACCTCCTTAACCCGGCGTTGTTGTAAAAAATTTATGTCGTCATCGGCCGAAACTGCCGGTAACGGGAAGCACGACCCGGGATAAAACTGAAAAAACATTTCCAACCATCTCGCCGCCTTCGATGTGCGCGATAAATCCAAACAGGAGCCCGTTGAAAATGTGAGCTGAGTTAAGGAGGTTCTGACATTGCCCGGTTCAAACTCCGCTGTCACAGTCGCCATTGACAAACATACCGTTCCCGCGCAAACCAATCATCCCATGAAGCCAAACATTTTCCTCGCCGCTCTCCTTTCCTGCATTTTCATCTCGGTTCAACCGGCTCATTCGGCCACTCAAGTGCCGGGTTTCAAGTCGCTCTTTAATGGCAAGGACCTCACGGGATGGGTGGACGTCAACACCTCGAAAGAAACGTGGTTTGTCCGTGACGGGCTGTTGGTCTGCACCGGCCTCCCCATCGGCGTCATGCGTTCCGAGAAACAATACGAAAACTTTGTCCTTCACATTGAATGGCGGCACATGGAACCGGGCGGCAATTCCGGCGTGTTCGCCTGGAGCGAGGGAACCGTTCCGGAGGATCGCCGACTGCCCAAGGGAATGGAGATTCAAATGCTCGAACTGGACTGGCCCAAGCTCCATCCGGAAAAGGACGGGACGCCGCGACCGATCGCATACGTTCACGGCGAACTGTTCGGCGCGAATGGTCTGACCACGGTTCCCGATAATCCGCGCGGACGCCGCAGCAAGTCGATCGAGAATCGCTGCAAACCGCGCGGTGAATGGAACTACTATGACGTGGTCTGCGTGGACGGCGTCGTGAAACTTTCGGTCAATGGCAAGTTCGTGAACGGCGTCAGCAAGGCCTCCGTGAAGAAGGGATATCTGTGTCTGGAATCCGAAGGCGCGGAGATTCATTTCCGGAACATTCAAATCATGGAGCTGCCGCCCGGGGTAACGTCGGAAGAGCAGACCGCGCCGCTGGTCAAGGAATGATCAGCCGGATTTCTCCGAGCGCATTTTTGCCAGAATTGATCCGACCTGTTTCCATTCCACCTCGTGAGGCATCACACGGCCACTCGCCGCCAGGGCGCTGGTCACGCCCGCCGCTTCGCCCATTGCGACGGCGTTACCCGTGACACGATAGCTGGCGTGCGAAATGAAATCTCCGCTGATGCAACGACCCGCCATCATCAGTCCATCCACATCCCGCGCAATCAGCGCCCGAAGCGGAATGTCATACGGCTTCATACGGACCCCGCCGTTTGAGTAGGCGGCTTTCTTATTCGCCTCGAGTGACAGTGCGTGAATATCCACGGTGAATGTCGGGCGAACGACGCTGTCCACATGCCGGGCACCCTTGACTAAATCTTCCGCCTTCACCGTGTAGCGCCCGCGTATCCGGCGACCGTCACGAATACCAATCTGCTCGGGGGTAGCTGCAATCTGAATGCCTTCCCATGGGCCACCCAGCTTTCGAAGACCGTGCACGATGCCGTGAATCTCTGCGCGGGCCCGCAACGTCGCTTCCGTGACGCGTTCGATGTCGAATGGTTTGATGCCGTATTCGTGATTAATCATGACCAGCACGAGATTGTCCCGCACGGGAAACATGGTGGGCATTCCATACGACGGATCAAATCCCGCTCGGCGAATTTCCGCCAGGAATGCGCGCTTCGTTGCACCGTTGTCTTTGCCATGTCCGGTACCCGATGGATGAATGCAATGCGCCAGTTCCTTCGCGTCCTTCACCACCAGCATGGCGGTCATCGACATGGGTTGGCAGGGACAATCGGCCGCTTGTCCAATCTCCCATTCGCAACCCGATTGCGCACCAAGATCTCCATCACCGGTCGTGTCGATGAACACCTTCGCCCGCCACGCCTGTCGGCCGGCCTTGGACTCGGTGACGATGGTCCGCAGTCGTCCGCCGTCCCGATAAGCCGCCGCAACGCGCGTGTGTAGTTGAATCTTGATGCCGGCCGCCTTGCATAATTCCTCCAGCAACACCTTCATTTCCTCGGGCTCATACGTGAGACCCGTTTGTCCTTTCCCTCGATGGGCATCGCGTTCGCGAAGTTTGCGGACCAATTCGCGCGTGAAGCCGGGTTTGTCAAAATCAATCAGGTAACCGAGCAGGCCAGCCGTCCAGATGCCGCCGAGGCAACCGTGCGCCTCGAACAACCGCACGCTTGCACCCGTCCGCGCGGCGCTGATGGCCGCGGCAACCCCGGCCGGACCGGCGCCGCAGACGATGACATCCACGTCATCGACCAGCTTGAGCGATTGGGCGGGTTCGGAAAATGTATTCGCCGAACCCGTGGGTGCAACTCCTCGCGCCAAACCGCCGGAAGCGAGCAGAAGTCCGGCGCTTTTCACCGCATTACGGCGTGAGACGCCTGAGGATTGTTCGTTCTTCATGGGACTTGGATACGCTTTCACCGCTCGTTGTCAACGGAGCACGTTTGTTTATCATTTCAGTTCGGGGGTAACCGATACTGTCAGTGATTCAGCGTTTCCTCGTTGTAATATGTTGGCAAAACCATTGGTGCGGGGAGCACAGCCGGCTCGGCTGTGAAGCCCGGCGGCTCGCCGGGCCAGTCTGATTCCGACCCGGCGACCGAGCCGGTCGCCGGCACAGGCCAGCGGCCCATGCTCCCCACTATTTCACGTAAACGCAGACCTTTTTGAGCGATCATTCACTGGTTGCAAGGGCGGAAACCTGGAATGCGCATCCATTCTGTCGTGGAAGAAATTTTCTTTTGTCAGCAGCAATGTCTGCGAGGATTCTGTAAATTCGTTTTATGAATACAAAACTGAATCGACGAAGATTCCTGGGCACCGCGGGAAAGGCCGGTCTGGCCTTCACCATTCTCAAGGCGGGTTCCGCGCGCACTTACGCGGCCAATGAGAAATTGAACATCGCGTCAATCGGTGCGGGCGGACGGGCCGCCGGCGACATTCAGGAATTATCCTCGCAGAACATTGTCGCGCTCGCCGATGTGGATTGGAACCGGGCGGCGGGTAATTTCAAAAAGTATCCGAACGCAAAGCAGTTCAAGGACTATCGCCAGATGTTCGAAAAAATGGCACCCCAAATTGACGCCGTGATTGTCGGAACGCCTGACCATCATCATTTCCACGCCTCCATGGCCGCGATCAAGCTGGGCAAACATGTGTATTGCGAGAAGCCTTTGACGCATTCGGTGTGGGAAGCGCGGGAACTCACGCTGGCAGCCCGTGAGGCCGGTGTCGCGACGCAGATGGGAAACCAGGCCCAGGCGACTGAACAAACCCGGGTCGTGCAGGAGTTCGTAATGGGAAACGCCGCCGGACAAATTCGCGAAGCGCACATCTGGACGGATCGCCCATCGCGCGGGCTGTTTGCCGAATACTGGCCGCAGGGCATCGAGCGACCGAAAGAAACCCAAAAGATTCCGGACACGCTGGATTGGGACCTCTGGCTAGGTCCGGCTCCGGCGCGCCCTTACCATTCAGCCTATGCGCCGCGTACCTGGCGGGGTTGGTGGGACTTCGGAACCGGCGCGCTTGGCGACATCGCGTGTCATTACTTTGATCCGGTCTTTCGCGCGTTGAAACTGGGGCCGCCCACCAGTGTCGAAGCATCTTCCACGCGCGTGAATAAAGAGACTTTTCCTTTGGGATGCATGATTACCTATCACTTCCCGCAGCGCGGCGCGATGGCACCGGTCAAGCTCGTCTGGTACGACGGCGGTTTGCGTCCCGCCCGCCCGCATGCAATACGAGATGGCGACGTAATGGGGACCAACGGACTTCTCCTGATCGGCGACGATGGCGTGTTGATGTCCGACTGGAATCAATGGCGATTGTATCCGGAAAAGCGCGGGAAAGAATTTGGCAACCCGGCGAAAAAACTGCCGCGCTCGCCCGGACACCACAATGAATTTGTCATCGCCTGCAAAGGCGGTCAGCGGGCGGGTTCAAATTTCGACTGGGCAGGTCCGATGACAGAGACAGTTCTCCTCGGCAACGTCGCACTGCGCGCGCAATTACGTGAGGATCTCACCAAGGCCGGATTGCTCTGGGACAGCAGTAAACTTACTTTTTCCAATCACGAGGGAGCCAACCAATTCCTGCGCCGGGAATATCGCAAGGGTTGGATGCCGGCTTGATCACGAAGGCAACTTGGTGCGCGGAACGAATTGTCGGAGAGGGAAGCGTCTTTCGGAGGTGCTAACGCGTTCCGAAAAGTGACTCGAGATGAGGCCCCAGTTCATCGTGGATATCGGATTTGCTGAGCAGGTCGATGGCGCCGGCGGCCATGACGGCTTCGCGAAGTGCGGGCAGCGGGTTGAAGGAGATGACGATAATCTTCGGTGGATTGGGTCGCTTGCGAACGGTTTCGGTAAACACCAGGCCATTCATTCGCGGCATCTTGAAATCCACCAGCACCAGGTCAACCGTGTCGTCCTCCAGGTAATCGAGCGCTGTTTGAGCATCCGAGAAAACGCTCCGGACTTCGACGTTGAAGAGGCGCGGGAGCAATTGCTCCATGGCCTCGCGAAAGTCCCGGTTGTCATCGATTACCATAACCGACGCTCGCGCAACCTCCCCTGATTTGTCATGATCATCCATTGTACCTCGATTTAAATTGTGTCTGAACCTGACCTGATCCCGGCACTACTCGCAATAAAGAAAATCCCTAATGGTCTCAGCCAGGATGGCGAAGGTATAGGGCTTGGCGAGGTATCGAAAATGCCGGTCATCCAGTCCGGCCATCTCGTCCGGCAGACAGCCGCTGGTGACCAGTATTTTCATGTTTGGAGACTCTCGCCGAAAACCGGTAGCCAAATCGATTCCGCTTACCCGTTCGGGCAGTTTCTGGTCCGTGATGATCAGTTCGAGACTTTCTCGGTGTTCGGAAAACAGCCGCCGGGCCGTGGCCCCATCGGGTGCCTCGAGGACGGCATGCCCTAATCGCCGCAGTGCCATTGCCACGCCCCGAAGCACGTCCGGCTCATCCTCAATCAGCAGAATAGAAATTTCTGATTTTCTCGCCTCTGCCGTTGGCTTCGGAATCGACTCCACCTGCTGTGAAGCGGAAAGCAGAGGAAGATAAATCCGAAATACGGTTCCTTTGCCCGGCTCCGAATCCAGTTTAATCCAACCGCAATGCTGTTTGACGATTCCGTGGACCGTGGCGAGCCCGAGGCCCGTGCCTTGATCGCGATCCTTGGTGGTAAAAAATGGTTCGAACACATGTTCGCGCGCTTCCGCTGGAATTCCGGTGCCCGTATCGCCCACCGTCAGGCAGACGAACCGGGTGCCAGGCGATGATTTCAAATCGGGCGGCGCGGGCCACTCGCCGATCGTGGTGGCGAGGGATAGTGCGCCACCTTCCGGCATGGCGTCACGGGCGTTGACGGCGAGATTCATGAGAATCTGCTCAATCATTCCCGGGTCCGCAAAGATCACCGGCGACTCCGGACAATAGTTGCAATTGAATCGAACGCGTTCTCCGATGAGACGTTCCAACATGCGCGCCAGGTCCCGGATCAAGCCGTTCAAATCCACTTCGTGCGGCTCCATCGCCTGGCGCCGGCCAAAGGCGAGGAGTTGGCGGGTTAGCTTTTCGGCCCGGTCCGCGGCTCCCCGGATTTCCCCGACGCAGGCCTGAATCGTCTCCTGATCAAACTCGAATTCCGTCATCAATTCGGCATTGCAGCGAATCACCATCAGCACGTTGTTGAAATCGTGCGCCACCCCACCGGCCAGTTGCCCGAGCGCTTCGAGTTTCTGTGAATGTTGCAACTGCAGTTCCATCCGTTTTTCAACGGTGCAGTCCAGGTGCATCACCAGGGCCTGTCGGATGACGCCCTGGCCCATCGGTGTCACAATCAGTTTATACCACTTGCGATCGTCATTCTGCCCGATGTCGTAGTCGAGTTCGAACCGGTCGCGGGAGGCGCCGAGAACCTCGCGAAGCCCCTTGGAGGCCAGGCACGCCGCGTTGTTCGTGGTGGCGCAGGCTCGGTCGATCAGTTCAAGATAATTGGTTCCGACCGCCACCCGTGATTCGCAGAGTTCCGTGGCGTGAGCCAATTCATCCCACGCTCGATTGGTGGCGAGGATTGCGCCATTCGTATCCACCACGGCGATGCTTGCCGGCAGCGATTCAATCATGGCCTTTTGCATGACCGTCGCTTGTTTCTGCGCTGAAATGTCATCGACCAACAACAGCAGGTTCAACAACCGTCCCGCCCCGTCGCGATGAGGCAGGGCTGTCAGTCGGACCCATAATTCGGTATCGTCCCGCAGCAGCAGGCGCGTTTCGCCCCGATACAAAGGTTGTTCACCAGAGTCCAATCGTGCGAGCGTCGCTCGCGTCCGGGCGACGTCGGCAGGCGGAAAGAAATCGGTGAAGTTGCGGCCGGTCAGCGAACTCAGATCGGTTTTCAACAGGTTCGCCAGGTGTTTGTTGGCTGCCTCGATTTTGCCAGAGGCCCCTGTATAGGCGACGCCGAGCGTGGCATCACCAAAGAGATCTTCCTGTAATGCGTCATTGGCGCGCAACGCGTCTTCAAGCCGGGCGATGCGAACCAGCGCATCCACCCGCTCGAGCAGTTGCTCCTTGCGGAATGGAATCGTGAAATAGGCATCCGCGCCGCCTTCGAGTCCTACGCGCATGTCCCGTTCGGTGGTGTGCGTCGCGGAAAGGTGCATTACCAGCGTCCGATTGAGATCGGAATCGTCCTTGAGTCGCCGGCAGACCTCCAATCCGGAAATGTCGGGCAGACCGACATCGAGGATGACGAGTTCCGGGCGCTGTTCTCGAACCAACCGGATTCCGTCCTCACCGCATCCCGCGAGCGACACCTTGTAGCCGACATTCGTCAGCATGAACTTGATGAGTTCCTGAGTGACCTTGTCGTCGTCGATCACGACGATTCGCGCCCCGCGATTCAACTCGCGCATGCGCAGGTGCAAATTTGGCGAATAGGCCGCATGGGGGATGGGTGCGGCCGAGAAAAAAATCTTATCAACGAGCGGTTCGAGTTTTTCGAGAAACTCATCCTTGAGGACGAACGCATCGGCGCCTGCTTCGCTGGCGTTCTGCTGAAACTCCGGCGAATCGTGCATCGTCATGATAAAGACGCGCGGGGCGGGGTTAATCTTCTTGAGTTCACGGGTGGCGTCCGGACCGGAAATCTCGGGCATCACATAATCGACCAGCACCAGGTCGGGTTCCAGCTTTTGTGCCAGGCGGATGGTGTCTTCCCCGTTGAGCGCCATGCCGACCATTTCAAAGCGTGGCCGGCGTTTGATGAATTCGGAAGCCGCCAACAGAAACTGGGGACTGTCGTCCGCCAGGAGCACCCGGAGCTTCCGATCATCGGTTTCGGATTTGCTCTGTTCAGGCTGGGTTTTGCCCAGCGTTTCATCGCTTGAATCGGTCATTCCCTTGATGTGTGCGCCGCCCGTCGAGCAGTAAACTTCTTTAAGCCGGAAAGGTCTATCAGGCAGAGCCTGAGTTGAGCCGGGGAAATACCTGATACGATAGTCATGGATGAAATCGATAGCGGCGTTTTGCTGACCATTGAAGGTGCAGTAACTGACGCGGGGAGAATCGGAGGTGCGGCACAATGCCATCGAACTTGCTGCGGTTGGTGGCGGAGCTTCGAGGCGTGGGGCGGGTCTCCGACCTGCCGGTCGCGGCCTCTCTGAGGGTGCCGTTCTCGGGAACGCAATTGAACCCGGATGTGTCCAGGGAACCAGAGGTTCCCGGAACCGGCGGGTCGGAGACCCACCCCACATCCGCCAACCCGTTCGTTGGCAGTCTGGTTCGACCTGTTTTCCGCTAGAGAAATGAGCCTTCTGACGTCAGCCACCAGGAGGATTTCAATTCGAACGCCGAAGTTGGGGAGCACACCCGCCTCGGGTGTGGCTGGCCGCGCCTCGCGGCCAG
>CALBIE010000217.1 GCA_937893495.1 uncultured Verrucomicrobiales bacterium
GCGACGGGGATTTTCGGCAAGTGGCATTTGGGCGATCAACCGGAGTTTCTACCGACGCGTCAGGGATTCGATGAATACTTTGGAATTCCCTATAGCCACGACATTCACCCGTTTCATCCACGGCAGGATCATTTCAAGTTTTCACCATTGCCGCTGTTGGACGGCGAAAAGGTCATCGAAGCCGACCCCGACGCCGATTTCCTCACGCAACGCGTTACGGACCGTGCGGTGAAGTTTATCGAACGGCACAAGGACGAACCGTTCTTTCTCTATGTGCCGCATCCGATTCCGCACGCGCCATTGCATGTTTCGCCGAAATACATGGAAGGCGTGAGCGCGGAGATCAAACTCAAGCTGGCCGAGGAGAAGGGAACGATCGACTACGACACGCGGCGAAAATTGTTTCACGAGGCAATTTCTGAAATCGACGATTCCGTGGGACGAATGGTGGCGGAACTGAAACGACACAATCTCACCGAAAAGACGCTGGTCATATTCACGTCGGACAATGGTCCGGCCATTGGCAGCGCCGGTCCGTTGCGGGGTCGCAAAGGCAGCGCGTTCGAAGGCGGCATGCGCGAGGCGACCGTCGCGTGGTGGCCCGGGCGGATTCCCGCTGGTCACGTGAATGATGAATTGATGACCGCGATGGACCTCCTGCCCACGTTCGCAAAGCTGGCGGGCGCGAAAGCGCCGACCGATCGCAAGATTGATGGTAGGGACATCTCCCAAGTCCTGATGGTGCCCGGAACGAAATCTCCGCATGATCGATTCTTTTATCACCAGGGCAACACCCTGCGCGCTGTGCGCTCCGGCAATTGGAAGCTTTATGTCGGGCCGCTTGGCGGACGCGGCAAATCTGCCAACAAGGTTCAGACTCAGTTGTTTGATCTGAAGAATGATATCGGCGAATCGAAAGATGTGGCCGGTCGGCATCCCGAAGTGGTCAAACGATTGGCCGGTTACATGGCTGAATTCGAACACGAACTCGGCAAGGGTAATGCGCTCACATCAAACTGCCGGCCGGCCGGACACGTGGAAAATGCAAAGCCACTCGTTGCCGCCAGGAAGTGAACCGGGCTGGGCAACTGAGCATATTGTCCGTTACGCCTGGTGACGCATTATCTGGTTGATGTGTGTTGCGGTGTGCGGACTCATGCCCCATCTATACCGGTTTAAGCAGGTAGCCAGCACTTTTGAGACCGGGAACAGTTGATAGACGGGCCGTTGTTCGGCATTCTCGGAAATTCGCATGAATCCCATCGTAATTCCAATTTGGGCCCTGATCGCTGCGGTGACATGCCAGGCTCAGCCGGTGGATGTGGGCTCTCGCCTTCAACTGCTGGTGGACCATCACCTGATCGAGAATCTGAGTGGAAGTGCTCGCTTGCAGCTCCATGGGCCGCAGTCGCGTGAGATCGTCATGGAATTTGATCAGCCATGGGAGGGTAACACGTCGGCAGTTTGGAGCATTTTTCGGGATGGTGAAATCTATCGGATGTATTACCGGGCAGAGAATTACGCCTCGATCGGTGGCAAGACCACGCACCCTTCGTTTCTCTGCTATGCCGAAAGTGAAGACGGAATCCAATGGCACCGCCCGTCTCTGGGATTGGTGGAGTTTGAAGGTTCAAAACAGAACAATATTATTTCCAGGCAAATCTTTGTTCCGTTTAAAGACACGAATCCGGATGCTCCCGCCGATGCCCGATACAAAGCGTTTCGAGTGGCCACGGTTTTGAATCCTCGCCGGCGGTTGCTTTTTGTCCACCAGTCAAAGGATGGAATTCGCTGGAAGCAAATGCACCCGGAGCCAGTGATGACCAATGGTGTCACGGCGCACGCCTTTGACACCGTCAATACGGCCTTCTGGGACGTTGAGCGCTGTGAGTATCGAGCCTACATTCGTGATTGGAAGGAGGGACTGCGGGGAATCAAGACGGCGACCTCAAAAGATTTTCTGACCTGGTCGGATTCCCAATGGCTGGATTATCCCGGGGCTACTCAGAAGGAACTCTATACCAACATGGTTCGGCCGTACGAACGGAATCCTGAATTGTTCATCGGATTTCCGACCCGCTATTTGCGGCATCGCGATTCAATTACCGAGCCTCTGTTCATGTCGAGTCGTAATGGTCAGACGTTTCAACTCTGGGAAGAGTCCATCATTCGACCGGGTCGGAATTCCGATCGCTGGGGAAATCGTTGTAATTACATCTGGTACGGACTGATTGAAACTCCATCTGACTTGCCCGGTAATCCAATGGAGTATTCCATTTTCTCCGGTGAACACTATTACATGGAAGGCGCCGTCAAACTGCGCCGTTTCACGTACCGTCCCGACGGATTTGTTTCGGCGAATGCCCCCTGGTCCGGTGGCGGGTTGCTGACAAAGCCTCTCGTATTCAATGGTTCTCGCCTGGAAATCAATTTTGCCTCTGCGGCTGCCGGTAGTGTGCGCATTGAAGTTCAAGACCTCGACGGTAAACCGTGTCCCGGGTTTGCTCTGAAAGATTGCCAGCAAATCTTCGGCGACGACCTTAAGCGAAGCGTTCTATGGAAAGGCAATTCAGACATTGGTGCATTGGCCGGCAAGCCAGTGCGGCTGAATATTGCACTGAAGGATGCGGACCTCTACGCCTTTCGATTTCGGACACAAAGGACAAAGCCATGATTTTCCGGATTCATGTCATTGCCGTATTCGGTTGGCCTTTGCTTTTGCTTCTCGCCGGTGAAAAAATCATGGCGGCGGCGGAGTCGGAGTGGGTGGGCCAGGGCCGTTACCGCATATTGGTTGAAGTTCCACCGGTGGAGAATCCTGGGCGATCCGACGATGAAATGGTCGCAAAAGTTGAGTTGGATCTCGGAAGACACTACCCGAAGGCGTCTGCCGGTCAGCGGATCGATCTCCGATCGCTCCAGGTTATCCGGCAGGATCGTCCGGCCGCGCCTTACCCGAAACACGTCCAGCAACATTCATCGAGTGATCGACCTTTTCGATTTTACGATCGCGGGCTTCTCGACGAATTTCCCACGTGGCGCCGCTACGCGTCACTTGAGGCGTTGGGCAATCGTCCAATGTTCCGAATGACGGAGCGTTTGCCGTATGGTCATCGGGTCTTCAGTCCAATCGGGGAACACGTCTGCGGGACTCTCGTGTGGGCGCACACGCAAAGCGGGAAGCAAACTTCCACTTACGGCATTTACTTCAATCTGGATCCAAAGACTCGGCCAATCACCTCACCGCCGGCGGGATGGATTGGTGATGGCAGTAACCGAGTGGTGCCCATGAGTCCGATGAGTGGTCCGCCGGGAAACAATTCCGGCAGCGTGGTCGATTGGAATGGTGACGGTCTGCCGGATATCCTTTACGGCATTTCGTCAGGTTATGTTGTTATCGCGGAGAACACCGGGAATCACGAACAACCGGCATTTGATCGTCGTCGTATTCTCTACGACGCATCCGGTCAACCGATTGACGCGGGCTACGATTCGGCTCCTCTGGCGGTGGACTGGAATGGCGATGGCGCGCGGGATCTCCTGATTGGCGCGGAGAAGGGTTGCATCCTCTACTTCGAGAACAAGGGCAGTAACGCCGATCCTTCATTCGAGTATCGAGATTTCGTGAAGGCGGATGGAAAGATGTTACTGACACCGAACTGGCCCATCGCGGAACTGCCCAACAGCACACCGGGTGAGGTTTACCCGGCTGACTATCTGGCGATTCCCTGCGTCTGCGACTGGGATGGGGACGGCGATCCTGATCTCCTCGCGGGCGGATTTGTAACAGGGCGGATTTTCCTGTTTGAAAA
The DNA here is from genome assembly GCA_937893495.1 of uncultured Verrucomicrobiales bacterium. GTDB lineage: Bacteria > Verrucomicrobiota > Verrucomicrobiia > Limisphaerales > JAYPXF01 > CALBIE01. The sequence continues at coordinate 3,813 of CALBIE010000217.1, forward strand.
CGTTGGTAAAAGTGCCGATGGCACTCCTGATCTGCGAGCACGGGGGCCGCTCAAGGTTGACGATAAAATTATTGACACCGGTTGGGCTGCCGCGCCCGTGGCGGTGGATTTGGATCACGATGGTGATTTGGATCTGGTTTGCGGCGCGAAACCGATGACACCCGAAGGCGGGGACACAAGTGATCCCGCGGGGAACCTTCTCTACTTCGAAAACATCGGCGGGACACGGAAGCATCCAAAACTGGCGAAACGGCCTTTCCCGGCGAATTCCCTGCCACCCACTGGAACGACTCTCCTGGCGCCGGTATGTGATTGGAATGGGGATACTCTACCGGACTT
>CALBIE010000218.1 GCA_937893495.1 uncultured Verrucomicrobiales bacterium
TTCCGCGAGATTCCCGGCCTCCGCCAGTTCACGGGCAGCTTGGATCTTTTCTTCAAAGCTCGAAGGCAACAACTTCTTGAGCCACTGCTCGATTTGATCCTCCGGCAGAAATCCCATGAATTCCGCATACTCAATCCCATCGCGAAACATCTTCACACACGGAATGCTGCTGATGTTGTATTCGCGAGCCAACTGCTCATGCTCCTCGGTATTGACCTTGACCAGTTCCCATCGACCCGCGGCCTTGCCCGCCATCTGCTCAATGACCGGTCCCAGCATTTTGCACGGTCCGCACCAGGGCGCCCAGAAATCAACGACCACCGGGATTGACCGGCTGCGTTCAATCACTTCCGCCGCAAAGTCGTTTACTTCAAAGCTCATAGCCGGGACTCAAACGGAATCAGTGCAGGAATAGAAGCGGAAAGTGCGATGCCCAAACCCGTGGCCACAGCCACGGGTCAGGTAACTGAACCGTTGCAGACGTAAACGGTTCTTGACTATTGATACAAGAGTTCTGGTTTCCCATTTGTCCGGTTTCCGATTCGAGTCAGCCATCCGGAAAGCGGCGTGGCAGCGCGCGCACTCCAAGACCTGTCGGAATCAATTGCGGAACGGGCCGTTAGAGAAACTACAATTCCCCGGTAGCAGCCGAGGTGACGAGGCTCATATTCTTTCCGAAATGCGATTGAGATCAGAGCCTCGTCACCTCGGCTGCTACGTTCAAAAAGGTATCGAAAAAGTGTCGGTCTCGCCAATCGACAATAAGGGCGTTTTCGACTTTTGATATCAGCGTTCTGGTTTCTCATTTTTCCGGTCTTCGGGTCGAGTCAGCCATCCGGAAAGCGGCGTGGCAGCGCGCGCACTCCAGGACCTGGCGGAAATTCGTACTCTCCGTTCGAACTGGATTCGCAGCCAGAGGCGGGAAGCCACGGATGGAACACGAATGAAACACGGCGTGGCGCGCAGGAGCGATGCGAAGGTGGCGGAGAGGAGGTTTCTTCGGGACGAACCTCTCTTCTCATTCCTCTCCCCACTCCTGCGTCGCGGGGAGAGATTTCACCAAAACGAAGTTTCGCGCTTTGAATCCTAAACCATAGCAGCCGCCGTCAGGAGAATCGGCTGCTACCCGGTTCATGGGGAGTTTCCACGATTTACGATTCGTAAATGGCAGCCCTGAACCCGGAATCCCCCTCACCCGCCCTTCGGGCACCCTCTCCCCCATCGGGGGCGAGGGATGGGGTGAGGGGCGTTTCGGTTCGTGGAGAGTTTCCTGTTCCTTCGCGACCTGCTCACGGGCCTTGAACCGTTTTTTCCAAGAGATTGTTGATATTCAACGAGTTGCGAAAACGGTTCATGGGAAGGATGTCGGGGCAACGCCATATCCGTTGTCGTTGCGGCAAAGATTCGCGGCACGTTCAGAAAGCGCCCAGGCATGGTGACCCTCAGCCCGGCACGTTGACCGCTACATTTATGGGCGGCTAACGATCCACCCGGGCGCTACCGCCACCCACGAGTTTCTCTACTTCTTTGCAGGTGGCCATCGATGTGTCGCCGGGCGTGGTCATCGCCAGGGCACCATGCGCCGCGCCATACTCAACCGCTTTCTGCGCGTCGTTGAAGGTCAGGAAACCGTAAATCAATCCGCTGGCAAAGCTGTCGCCACCACCGACACGGTCAAAGATCTCGAGATTCTCGCGATGGGTTGCCTCATAAAAATCGCCGCCGGCCCAACAGATGGCACCCCAGTCATTGATCGTCGCCGACTTCACCGTACGCAAGGTCGTGGCGGTCACCTTGAAGTTGGGAAACTCGCTCACCGCCTGCTTGATCATGTTCTTGAAGGCATCCACTTCAATGTGGCTGATATTGTCATCCAGCCCCTCGACTTCAAATCCGAGACAGGCGGTGAAGTCTTCCTCGTTGCCAATCATGACATCGACATACTTCGCAATTTCGCGATTAATTTCCTGCGCCTTTTCAAGTCCGCCAATGGACTTCCAGAGCGACGGACGGTAATTCAAATCGTAACTGACAATGGTGCCGTGTTTGTTGGCTGCCTTGACAGCCTCAACCGTCAACTCCGCCGTGGTGGCTGACAGCGCGGCGAAGATGCCACCCGTGTGAAACCAACGCACCCCGAGTTCGCCGAAGATGTGATCCCAATCGATGTCGCCGGGCTTCATCTGCATCGCCGCGGTGAGACCGCGATCCGGCGTGCCCTTTGCGCCACGAATGCCGTAACCGCGTTCGGTAAAATTCAGACCGACGCGAACATCGCGACCGAGACCGTCAAAGGGCGCCCAGTTAATCAGCGAAGTATCCACCCCACCCTGCATGATGAAATCTTCAACCAGACGCCCCACATCATTATCGGCGAACGCCGTGACCACACTCGTGGTCAATCCAAAGCATTTGCGCAAGCCACGCGCCACGTTGTATTCACCGCCACCTTCCCAGACTTTGAAGTCGCGCGCGCAGCGGACCCGACTATCACCGGGATCGAGGCGCAACATGATCTCGCCCAGCGAAATTTCGTCGTATTTGCATTGGTCGGAAGGTCGGATATCGAGAACTGGCATAGTTGGTCTTCGGTTTCAGGATTTCGATTTCAGTCTCAAGCCGGCATTCCGGCGGAACAATGGGGGCAAAATAGGAATTTTTGACTCGGCGAGACAATTCTTTTGTTCCGCGAGGCGGACGTCCCGGGGTCAACCGGCCAACGTTTCGAGCATCTCACTACGCCAGTTACCCCGCCAGGACTCCGGACGATCGCCCCGATCGCGCAATTGACGGAGGCTGAGAGCATCGTGGCGCTTGGCCAGGCGAACGCCTTGTTCATCCGTCATCAACGGACAATGAAAAAAGTTCGGCGATTCCCACCCGAGCGCATCGTAGAGCAGTAATTGGCGCGCCGTTGAGATGAGGAGATCCGACCCTCTGACCACTTCCGTGATTCCCATCAGATGGTCATCCACGGCACACGCCATCTGATAGGAGGGCCAATCGTCCTGCCGCCAGACGACGAAGTCACCAAAGTCCTCGCCCGCTACAAACGTCTGTCGTCCATACATTCCGTCCTCAAATGTAATCGTCCGCCCGCGTTGAACCACAAATCGCCAACTGGGTCGCCTACTGATTTCTCTTACAACAGGAAACGCTTGCCCGAGTTCTTTAGGCGCATCAAAAGGATTCAAAGCTGACCATCCCTTCGGGTCGTTCGGCCGGCAGATCCCTGGATACATCCGTTCATCGGCATTCTCATGCGGCGCGCTGGCCGCGACCTCAAGGTCCTTGCGTGAGCAGACGCAGGGATAGATGAAGCCGCCGGCGAGAAGTTTCAGAAACGCGGCCTGGTACATCTCTCGACGCTCACTCTGGACGTAGGGGCCGAAATCACCGCCGACATCGGGACCTTCTTCCCAGGTGAATCCAAACCAGCGCAAATCCTCATGCATCGCGGAACCGAATTCTGACTTGCAGCGGGATTGGTCGATATCCTCATTGCGCAGGATAAGCCGCCCGCCGGCACGTCGCGCGCGTTGCTCGGCAAACCAGAACGTCCGCGCGTGGCCCAGATGAAGCAACCCGGTCGGCGACGGCGCGATTCGTCCGCGATACGTTTCAAGTTTCTGGAGATCGGCTTGCGGCATCACTGTTCGAATATCAGAGCCCGTCACAAGCGAAAGCCAATTCTCAGACTTTGGCGGTTGGATTCTGCTCCAACCACTCGTGAAAACCGGGCAAGGGAAAGGAGAGCAGGCTTTGAAGCTTTTGGCAGTTCAGCGACAGGTCGGCCGGTCGCGGCGGCCCGCTGTAGTCTTTGCTCGACGCGCGTTGAATCGTTCCGGGCAACGGCCCCCAGCGCCGAACGAGCGCCTGGCCGATATCCCAGCGCGAAACGCGCTCGCCGCCTCCCACGAGGAAAAGTCCACCGATTTCCTTCCCGGCCAGCTCCCAGATCGCCCGGGCTGTAACTTCAGTCGCAATCGGGCAACGGTATTCATCGGTGAACAAATTCAGCATCTGCCCGGCGGCCAGCGCAGCGTGCATCTGCTCATTGAATCCCCGATCACCGGTCGGAGATTTCCCGAAGTTCAGGGCGATTCGCAGAACTGTATGACGGGGATTCTCAAGGACGATCCTTTCCGCTTCGGCTTTGGTTTCGCCATAAACATGCAACGGATTTACCGAGTCTTCCTCGGTGTAGTTACCCTTGCGCCCATCCAGCACAAGATCGGTCGAGAGAAAAATGAACGCCGAGTTGCGCGCCAATCCAGCCAGATGTCGCGTGGCGTCCACGTTGTTCGCCCGCGCTGATATCGGGTCTCCGGCACAGTCCGCCGCCCGACTCATCGCGGCACAATGAATGATGAGATCCGGACTGTCTGAACGGAAACGCGAAGTCACCGCGTCGTGATCGGTTAATTCGAGTTCGGCTCGCGTCAGGCCCGTGACCCGCCATTGTTCCGCCCACCTCCTGGCGGATCGGACGATTTCGCTGCCAATCAATCCACCCGTTCCGGTGATCCAGGCCTTTCTCGTTTGCATGCCGGATTCGCCTTGAACTAAAAGATTGAAAGCAATTCGTCCCGGGTGAACCAGATGCCATGGCAATGCCGGCAATGATGAAACGAAATAGCGCCGTGCTCGAGATCCTCCAGTTCCGAATTTTCAATCGGGCACTTCATGCGCACCCCGTCAGTCAAAGATTCCCGATAACGCCTCCGCGGCTCCTTCGATGACCTCCGCGATTCCCATGGCGCCATCCGCCACGACTACACCAGCGACATGGTCCGGGGCGATCGCGTTCGTTCGTTTCGTGTCACCCGATGAGTCATCCACGTCATCGTCGGCTTCGTCGAGGCCCTTTTGTGAAACCTTGCAGGAGGCGGCGAGGGTTTGCAGTTCACCCGCATCCAGCCAGATCCCGTTGCACTTCGGGCAGACGTCAATCGACACTTCGTTCACCTGTTTCGCCACCATGTTATCAACAAAACAGAACGGACAAGAGCGCTCCAACGCGGTGGTATCGTCCATCGACACGCTTTTTTCCTCGTCGATGCCTTCCACATTGGCGGAACGAAAAATCTCCATGAGCGCGTAGCGGGTCAGAAACACACCCTCGCACTCCACGCAATGCCAGAGGCCCGGTCGTTTGCGCGAGGGTTCGTTAAGTTCTTCTTGATCAGTTGGACAAATCATAAATTCCGGAAGTTCTTAAGTTTTCTGGTCCGTTGGCCCGGCCCGGGTTGGTAATGGCGAAAGGTGCCTCATCGGACCGCCCGAGGCTATCGGAAAATTTCTAATCAACCAATCGGCAGGTCAAATCGCCGTAGGCATCAATCCGCCGATCACGCAAAAACGGCCAATTGGTGCGCGTGGTGTCCAACTGGCTCAAATCCACGGGTACAATCAGGTTTTGCTCACGCTTTACGGCTGCGCGCGCCAGAACTTCACCGCTCGTTCCAGCGACGAAACTCTGTCCCCAGAACTCGATTCCATCGCCTCCACAAGGTTTTTCGAGCCCAACCCGATTGACCGCCGCGACATAGCATCCGTTGGCGATCGCGTGCGAGCGCTGAATCGTTTCCCATGAATCATGCTGCCGCGCGCCCCATTCCTTTTTCTCACTCGGCATCCAGCCAATCGCCGTCGGGTAAAACAGAATCTCAGCTCCCTGCAGCGCCATCAGGCGGGCGGCCTCGGGATACCATTGGTCCCAGCAAATGAGGACACCGATTTTTGCATAACGCGTCTGCCAGACGCGGAATCCCAGATCACCGGGAGTGAAATAGAACTTCTCGTAGAACAACGGGTCATCCGGAATGTGCATCTTGCGATACCGACCGAGCAATTTTCCGTCGGCATCAATAATCACGGCAGTGTTGTGATAAACGCCCGGCGCACGCTTTTCGAACAGCGACGCAATTATCACAACCTTTTTTTTGCGCGCGACGGTTTGAAACGCCCGCGTGCTCGGCCCGGGAATCGCTTCGGCGAGTTTGAAATTGTCGTGGTTCTCGGACTGACAGAAGTACTCGGACCGGAAAAGTTCCTGCGTGCAAATGATCCGGGCTCCCTGTTTCGCCACCGACTCAACCTCCGCCACCGTACGTCTCAGATTCTCACGTGGATCCGAGCTACAGTGCGTCTGCACAAGACCCAGGCTGACTTCCGGGGACAAGCGAGCGCCTTTCATCCGCAGTTAGAATTTCGGGGAGCGAACCGGCCGGGAAATCTTGACAGTATGGCCGCGCTTGCTCTGCACTTGCTGGTAATCCGTCACCCCAAAAAGCTGGCGAACAAAACGCCCCGCCGTCTCATTGGTCGGCCCGTAGCCGGCGTGGTAAATATAGTGCTCAAGCGCGTGCAACGTATCATCCGCGCTGGCATAACGTTTTTCCAGATCGCGCTGGAGGCAGCAGTGCAACAGCTCGTTGAGCGGCTCGTCAATCCGGGGATCCAGTTCCTTGAAGTCGGGAATCGGCAAGGTCATGATTCGTTCCCGCGACTCTTTCATCGAGGAACCCTTGAAAATGTTATAACCGAGGAGCAGTTGTGCGAGCACGATACCGACGGAGAAAATATCCGACCGTTTGTCAGTAATCTGGAAGTCACACTGTTCGGGACTCATGTAATCCACTTTGCCAGCGACGACTTCGCCTTCCTGATCGACCAGCAGGCCCCGGGCCTTCGCGATGCCAAAATCCATCAGTTTCACGTCCCCTTCGAAGGCGATCATGACGTTTTTCAGGTTCACATCCCGATGCACGATGCCGAGCGTTCGCCCATCATTATCGGTCTTGGCATGCGCATAAGCGAGTCCACGAGCGATTCGCGAGGCAATGAAAACGGCCAATTCCTTAGGCAATTGACGGTTGCTTTCCTGAAGTTTTTGAAAAAACTGCTCCAGGTTGGCTCCCCGGATTAACTCCATGCAGATGAAGTACTTATCATCGTTCGTTTTGCCCAGATGATAGGTCTGAACAATGTTGGTATGGATAAGGTCCGCCACCAGTTTCGCCTCACCGATGAAGTTCTCGATGAACAGTTTCTGGTTG
>CALBIE010000219.1 GCA_937893495.1 uncultured Verrucomicrobiales bacterium
GTTCACATTGACCGCCATCCCCGCTTTCAAGTCTTTGAAACTGAGGGGTTTTGCACCCTTCACAATCATGGTATTAGCCGTCACCGTTACGGTTTTTCCACCAAGGCTGATGGTCCGGGCGCCGATGTCAATTTCCTTGATAGCGCCGGCCAATTGCGTGTTCGAAGAGGTCGAACGACGGTTGTTTCCCGCCGCGCTCTTGGCGTGAATTGGCGCCAGGCAAATCAGAGAATTGGTAAGAATCACACTGAGTAGTCTGACCGAGTTCTTGGTCAGCGTGTTTCTGTTATTTCCTGAATTTGTCGATTTCGACATACAAACCATAGACGCAATGCCGGTCGAATTGTTTCAAAGAAAACAGAAAATTCCCGCCAGTGCTTCGGTCGATGCGAATCTCTTGTCGGCTTCGCTTCCGAATTCACAGACTCAGGTTACCAGTCGGGACACGACGTTGGCTCCCTCGAAACCAGTAAGACGAAAATCGAGTCCCTGAAATCGATAGTTCAATAGCTCGTGATCAAATCCAAACTGATGAAGCAATGTCGCGTGGAAGTCGGGCACGGAAACAGGCTCCTCGACGACACCCCAACCGATTTCATCCGTCTTGCCAATCACGCGACCGCCCTTGATTCCGCCCCCCGCCATCCACATGCTGAATCCGTAGGGGTGATGGTCGCGCCCCGTAACGCCGCGGCTGGCATTCCGGTTTTCGCCCAGGGGAGTGCGACCGAACTCGGATGCCCAGATAATCATCGTCTCATCCAGCATACCGCGTTGTTTGAGGTCCTTGATTAATGCGGCGATGGGCTGATCACACATCCTGGCGGCGAAGGGCAGTTCCGTGTTGATGTTGCTGTGATGATCCCAGGAAGCATGCATCAAGGTGACGAATCGCGTGCCGCGTTCCACCAATCGGCGAGCGAGCAGGCAATTTCTGGCAAAGGTCTCGTAGGTGCCCGCGCCGCCGCCGCGTCCGCCCTTCAATTCAGGCGTCTTTCGGTTGAGCCCGTAAGCCTCGATGGTATCGGATGATTCTCCCGAGAGGTCCATCAATTCCGGTGCGGAAGTCTGCATGCGTCCGGCCAGTTCGTAGGAGGCGATGCGCGATTTGATTTCCGGATCGGCCACGTACTTATAGCGAAGTCGATTCAAGTCACCGATGGCATCGAGACCGAGATGCTGCATCTCGGCCGTGATCCCGGGCGGGTTGGAAAGATTCAACACCGGATCGCCCGTGTTGCGAAACAGGACACCTGCATACGAGGTGGGGAGAAAACCGCTCGTCCATGCGCTGGCACCGGCACTGGAGCCACGACCGGCTGTCAGAACCACGTAGCCGGGCAGGTTTTCAGCCTCGCTTCCCAAACCGTAATTCAGCCAGGCACCGAACGTCGGGCGGCCAAAGAGCGGCGAACCGCAGTTCATCAGCAGTTGGCCTGGATGGTGATTAAACTGCGTCGTGTGCATGCCGCGAATCAAAGCGATGTCATCGGCGACGGATCCAATATGTGGCAGCAGATCGCTCAACTCTGTTCCGCATTGACCGTGCCTTTGGAACGTGCGCGGAGAACCCATCAGTCGCACACCCTCTTTCTTGATGAAAGCGAAGCGGACTTTCTCGAGCATCGAGTCAGGCAATTTCTGGCCGTCCATCTCCTGAAGCTTCGGTTTCGGATCGAATAAGTCGATGTGACTCGGGGCACCTTCGAAGTAGATCAAGATGCAATTCTTCGCCTTCGCTCGAAAATGCGATTGCTTTGGAGCGAGCGGATCGTTTCGCATGGAAGCGTGGGCGGTCGATGCGATTAACCCATCCTTTTGCAGCATCGAAGCCAGAGCCAGTGTCCCCAGACCGGTTGTTCCAGTCGCAAGGAAATCGCGGCGAGTGATGTCGATTACTTCCTGCGGAGAGAGTTCAGTGTTTTTGTTCATTCGCGAGTAATGAATTCGTCAAGGTTGAGCATCACACGGGCAAGCGCAATGAGTGTTGCCGTTTCGGCAGTGGAGGGAGATTCGTCCTTTTTGGAAATGATCCGCCTGGCACTCTCAAGGTCTTTTCTGGTGAGGCGATCCTGCCGTTGATAAATGTCCATCAGTGCGCTCAGTTCCTCTTCGCCCGGTTGGCGGCTGAAACACCATTGAAAACCGGCTGATAGTTTCGCGGCGATCGTGCCGTCAGTCAGCGATACCATGCGCTGGCCAAGGGCCTGGGCACATTCAAAAAACACGGGATCATTCAGCAAAGTCAGGGCCTGTAGTGGCGTGTTGGAGCGCTCCCGTCGGGTGCAGGTAGAGGTGGAATCGGGAGCGTCAAAAGTCATCAGCATCGGGTAGGGAACCGTTCGTTGAAAAAAAATGTACATGCCGCGACGATACTTGTCTTCGCCTTTGCTCTCGTTCCATTTCACGGAATTGGCGTAGCCCAACGCGGCGATATCCTGGGGCAACGCCGGCCGGATGCTGGGACCGCCAATTTTGCGGCTCAGCAATCCACTGGTTGTGAGATAACTATCGCGAATAATTTCCGCCTCGAGGCGCAGACGGCTTTGGCGGGCCAACAGGGTATTCAGCGGGTCGCGTCCAGTCAGGTCGGAGCGGATACGGGACGATTGCTGATAGGTGTTCGACATCACAATTAATTTAATGAGTTGCTTTCGGCTCCAGCCGAGACGCGGGAATTCGGTCGCCAGCCAATCGAGCAGATCGGGATGCGACGGCTTTTCTCCCCGTGTGCCAAAGTCGTCCACCGAAGCGACGAGGCCCCGTCCGAACAGATTCTTCCAGATGTGATTCACGGTAACGCGGGAGGTGAGGGGGTTGCGCGGGTCAAACAGCCACTTCGCCAGGTCGAGCCGACTGGATTTCGAGTCAGTTTTCGACATTGGATGTAAAACTGCCGGCGTATTCGGAGAAACCTCTGCACCTTTGTCCAGGAAATTGCCGCGCAGATGAATGTGAGTCTGACGTCCTTTGGGTTCTTCGACGATCGCTGCCGCGAAGGTCGGTGGATAAGCCGGTTTCTTTTTATCGTGCGCGACAATCTTGTCAGCCAGCTTTTTGCGATCCGCATCAAGGTTGTCTCGAAAGTATCCAAGCAGGGTTTTACGATCCGCGTCGCTACGAGCATCTGATGCCTTTGCCAATGCGCGGGCGAGGCCATCGCCAAGCAAAGTGGGATTGTAAGGTGTCGGGGAATCCGTCACGGACAAACGAAAGCGCTGGAGTAAATAGGTTTCCCGGTAATTGTGTTCGAGTCGGAATTCAAGCTTCGCACCGGGCGGAACAGTTGCCGCGCCTTTCGTTTCGTAAACCGCGACGTGGTTCTCGTTCTTCTTCGGCGAGACGGCCCAGCCGGAGGTGGTCTTGCCTTCAAGGCTGGCGGCGACGGCAAAGCTTTTCTGCGAGAAATCCGCCTTCGGCTTCAGGAGCGTAACCGCCTGCCGTTTGCCGTCAGGGGTAACTATCTCGAGGGCGATGCGGGTGAGGACAAAGTTACCGTCAGTGGAACGACCGGGGCCTTTCTTCGGATCGGGATCATCAATCGCCTCAAGCCGGACGCCTCTCAATTCCCGCAGGCTCGTCGTGGATTCGAAAATGTAAGTGTCCGTGCCGGGGTTCTTTCCACTCGCGATTACGACGGAATCCTTGTCACCTTTCAGCGTAGGACCTTTCGTCGAAGTCAGTTTTTCTGGCTTGAGCGGTTGCCATTCAGTAGCCGGCGCGGACGCCTTGTCAGCCCAGGCAGCGAACTTTTTCGGTTGAACAGTTTTTTCGTAATTCGCCAGGTCATCCTTGAGTTGCTTCAACGCCACATCCCACTTTTCTTTTGCGACATTGTATCGGTCCAGTTCCGCTTTTTGGGGTGAGGGAAGATTTTTTTCCGACGCGTTGTTGAAGAAGGCGAAAAATTGATAAAACTCCCGTTGTGTTAATGGGTCGTATTTGTGGGAATGACATTCCGCGCAACCCAGCGTCACCCCGAGCCACACCGTTGCCGTTGTGCTCACTCGGTCAACAATGGCCTTGCAGCGGAATTCCTCCTGATCCGTGCCGCCCTCCGTGTTGGTCAGGGTCTGCCGATGAAAACCGGTCGCAACTTTTTGTTTGTGCGTTGCCTTGGGGATCAGGTCTCCAGCCAGTTGCTCGGTGCTGAACTGGTCAAAAGGAATGTCGTCATTCACCGCCTGGATGACCCAGTCCCGATAAAGGTAGGCGTAAGGTCGGCCGCGATCCTTTTCGTAGCCGTCGCTATCCGCGTAACGCGCGAGATCAAGCCAATGCCGTCCCCAGCGTTCGCCAAAGTGTTCGGAGGCGAGGAGCCGGTCCGTCAGATTTTCATAGGCCTTCGGGCTTTTGTCGTTCACGAAATGTTCGACTTCCTCCAGCGATGGGGGCAATCCGATCAAGTCCAGCGACAGACGGCGAATCAGTGTATAGCGATTGGCACGCGGACTCGGTTTGATATTTTCGGAGTCCAAACGCGCCAGTACAAAATGGTCGATGGCATTGCGCGGCCAACTGCGGTCCGTCACCCGCGGTAATTCCGACCGGACCGGTTGCTGGAACGCCCAGTGATCCGATTTGGCTCCCGATGTATCTGTGGATTCCGGCCAGACGGCGCCGGCATCGATCCACTGGCGAATCATCGCAATCTGCGTGGATGAAAGCCGTTCGCCCTTGGCGGGCATGATTTTGTCCGGGTCTTCTCCGGAAACCAGTTGGATGAGTTTGCTGCCGGAGGCTTTGCCTGGAATGATGACCGGCCCGGAATCCCCGCCCTGCATGGCCGCCGTCTTGTTGTCGAGGCGAAGACCACCTTTCTGCTTCCTGGGGCCGTGGCAGGAGAAGCATTTCGATTCAAAAATCGGATGAATGTCCCGGTTGAAATCAGGAACCGCGGCGGGCAGTTCGGCCGGGAGCAGGAAGACGATGGCGACTCCGACGACGGCTATTGGAAAAGTGGAATTCATGCCAGATTCAGTATTGACCGGTGTTGGACGCTGATGGAACCGGAATAATTTAGCATTGGGGCCATTCATTCAAGATCGCCTTCGAAATTCGCAAAGCCATTCCGATTATCAGGTTCTTGCCCGGGGGCGGCCTGGATGTGAAAACCGTAGCGCAGACTCCCAAGTCTGCGGTGTCGCGTGTTTCCCAACCTGCGAGGCATTCGTTAACCGGATTGACGGGCGGATATGCGGCGGACTTGGAAGTCCGCGTTACAGCAGGTTTGGAAACCTGAGCTACGAATCGGCACACCTGTTTTCACCTGTTGGTTGCCGAGTCTGGTCACTGACTACGTAATCAGGTCGAACTTTCGTGCGCCAAACAAGCCGCCGCCGTGAGAAGGCTCTGATCCTGCCTTTTTTCACGAGCATAAATGAGCCTCGTTACCTCGTCTGCTACAAGGGATGGCGGATCACCTCAGTAAGTGTGTTCGATCACAAAGTTGACGAACTTTGCGGTCCAGAGTTCGGTCTTGGCATCTTTACTCACAACGAGGTTGAATCGTTCCAATGTGGGCGCATCCGCACACTGCCCCGTGCCGGAGCGCGGCTGTGTCGGAGACCAGCCG
>CALBIE010000220.1 GCA_937893495.1 uncultured Verrucomicrobiales bacterium
GGTGGCGGAGAAATGCAACGTCGAATTCGAGTTCGACAAGCTGCATTATCCCGTCGTCACACCGCCGGAATCGTTTACCCGCGAGGGCTATCTGCGTGACATCTGCTCTCGTGGATTGGCGAAACGCTACGGCATGGTCGCCACGGTAAAGGGAGAGGATTTCGTCATCGAAGCCCTGCCGGATCCGAAGCGGTTGCCGGGATATCGCCCGAAGGAATCCGATAAAGCGTTACCGGAAAACCCGTTGGACGATGAAGAAGTGCGGGCGGCTGCGAAAGCCGTCATTGACCGACTCCAGACGGAACTGGGTGTCATCGAAAAGATGGGGTTCGTCTCCTACTTTATCATCGTCGCTGAATTCGTTCTTTACGGACGCGAAAAGGGCGTCAGTTGCGTCGCACGCGGTTCTGCGGCGGGTTCGATTGTCGCCTATCTGCTCGAAATCGGGAACGTGGATCCGCTTCGCTACAATCTGCTTTTTGAGCGATTCCTCAATCCCGAGCGTGTCAACCCGCCGGATATCGATATTGATTTTGCCGATGATCGCCGACAGGAGATCATCGAGTACGTCCGCGAAAGATATGGCCATGATTCCGTGGCACAGATCATCACCTTTGGCACCATGGGCGCCAAGGCCGTGGTTCGGGACGTCGCGCGAGCCATGGGCCTGGGTTACAGCGTCGCTGACCGGCTGGCAAAGATGATTCCCAACGAGCTGAAGATGTCGCTGCGAAAAGCGCTCGATCAGTCGCCCGATTTTAAAGCCGCCTACGACAACGAGCCCGAGGCGCGCGAGCTCATCGACAATGCGTTCATCCTCGAAAACCTCACTCGCAACACGTCAGTACACGCTGCGGGCGTGGTGATTTCTGATAAACCGCTCGTCGAAGTATTGCCGCTCAAGAAAGATGACGACGGTGCCATCGTCACCCAGTACGCGATGGGACCCGTCGGCGATCTCGGTCTGCTCAAGATGGACTTCCTTGGGCTGAAGACGCTGACGGTCATTCGCAACGCGTGTGACATGGTCAAGCGCCATAAAGGCATCGACATCGATGTGGACGAAATTCCCCTCGACGACGCGAAGGCCTACGACCTGCTGAATAAAGCAAATACGCTCGGGGTGTTTCAATTGGAGTCGAGCGGCATGCGCGACCTTTGCCGCAAATTCCAGATCGGTTCCGTGGAACACATCACGGCGCTCGTCGCGCTCTATCGTCCGGGCCCGATGGACCTGATTCCCGACTTCATCCGACGCCGTCATGGCGAAGTCGAAATCAAATACGCTCATCCGCTGTTGGAGGAAATCTCCCACGAGACATACGGCATCCTGATCTATCAGGAGCAGGTGATGCAGGCCACGCAGTTAATGGCCGGATTTACTCTCGGCCGTGCGGATATTCTTCGCCGCGCAATGGGCAAGAAGAGCGTCGATGAGATGCAGAAACAACGAAAGTTGTTTGTTGAGGGTTGCAGGAAAACGAACAACATTCCGGAGCGAAAGGCCAATGAGGTTTTTGACTTGCTGGAGAAATTCGCCGGTTACGGATTCAACAAATCGCACGCCGCTGCCTATGCCATCGTCGCCTACCAGACTGCCTGGCTGAAGGCGAATCATCCGGTTGAGTTTTACTGTGCCATCATGACCAACGACATGGCTGACACGGAAAAACTCAGCCAGTTTATTGCCGAAGCAGATGCCATGGGCATCAAGGTTCTTCCCCCGGATGTCAACGAAAGCCAACCCCAATTCGCGCCGGCGCGGGACGGAACAGTTATCCGTTTTGGACTCGAAGCAATCAAAGGGGTCGGTGGCGCAGCGGTCGAGACGATGATCAGTGCCCGCGAAGAGAAAGGGCGCTTCAATTCCATCAACGAATTCTGTGAACGCCTCGATAGTCGCACGATGAACCGCAAGGTGCTGGAGTCGCTCATCAAGGCGGGTGCCTGTGACTGCTTCGGTGAAACTCGCGCCACACTCTTCGCGAACATCGACGTGGCGATTCAACGGGCGTCCGCCATCATTGCCGACCGGCAGAAAGGCCAGGGCTCGCTTTTTGGCATGCTCGACGCCGATACCGCAGTCGAGGATACTCCGATGGCCCGTTTGCCCGAATGGTCGCAGCACGAAATGCTGCACGCGGAAAAGGAACTGCTTGGCTTTTACATCTCCGGCCATCCGCTGACGCCCCTGGCGCCGATAATTGAAAACTATTGCCTGCACAATTCCCGCACGGCGCGTGACCTGCCCGATCACACCATGACGCGCATCGGCGGATATGTCGCCGGTATCCAGCAGGGGTTCTCAAAAAAATCCAACAAACCGTACGCGATGATTACTCTCGAGGATCTCGAGGGCACCTTCCAGGTGCTGGTGATGAACGAGAATTTCGACAACTATCGTCACTTGCTCGAGGTCAACACGGCACTGATGATCATTGGCGAAGCGAACAACGGCGAGGATCGGACCAAGTTTTTCCCGCAGGAAATCATGCCGCTGGAGGACGCGCCCAAACGCTTCACGGATCAGGTCTATCTCCGACTGGATTCCGCGCATCTGGATGAGGGCAAGCTTCACCAGGCCGTGCAACTGGCTGAATCATTTCGCGGGAAGTGCCCGCTTTTCCTCCGCGTTCGGATGTCGGGCGGCGAACAGGTGTATATCGAGACCCACGAACGCTTCAGCGTCACGCCTTCCAGTGAATTCAGACACGCGGTCAACGAAATGTTTGGCGAAGATACCTTTTTCGCGAAAGTGAATCACACGTTGCCCGAACGCGAACGACCTCGTTGGGCACGCAAAAACGGCGGCAACGGCAATGGCGAAAGCCGCCCAGTTCGCCGCCAGCGCGATGAACCACGCC
>CALBIE010000221.1 GCA_937893495.1 uncultured Verrucomicrobiales bacterium
GCGGCCGATCAGTTGGGAACCAAACAATCCCTCCTCTGGTCTCGCGACCCGCAGCCCGGCGCCCGCGGCGCGGGCTTTGTCGGCGGCCACTACCACTGCAACTGGGCCATCGACGACTACCGCAAGCTCATCCTCAACACCATCGCCTGGGTCGCGCGCGTGGATGTGCCCGCGAATGGCGTTCCATCGAGGAAAGTCACCGAAGCCATGCTCAACCAAAACCTCAACCGCCCCGACTCCCAGGAACGCGTCGAACTGCCCACCGCCGACCTGCTCCGACAACCGCCCGCCAAGTTCCCCGTCCTCGGTCCGGACGGACGGGCGGTTCAGAAACGGCGGAAGCGGTAGGACAACCCGCTGGGGGACATGCGTTCCCCTGCCAAAACATCAGCGGCCAAGTTTTCTTGCCCTGGTTTCAGGGGCGCGACCGCTCTCCGGCTTGAACTGCAATCATGACGCTGTTAGCTTCTGCGCGTGATTGAAGCGGCTGAAATCTCCCAACTGTCGAAGGCCGAGCGTCTTCACATGATGGACTTGATCTGGGAGTCTTTGGTCAATGAATCGGAGGGGTTGGAATCGCCGGAACGGCACGGCGAAGTTGTTGCCGGGCGTGTGAAGAGGGTGGAATCCGGGAAACCAGGTTTCTTTCACTGGATGAAGTGAGGGACCGGCAGTCATTGTAACTATTCGCCTGAATCGGGTAATTGCCCACAACATCATGAAACTCCGAACCTTCCTTTCTCTCCTTTGCGCCGTCGTCCTCCCATCCTTCGCGCCGGCGCAAAAGCAGGCCAAGCAAAACGATCCCTTCCAGCATCCCTTCGCCAACCCGGCGGACCAGCCGGGCCTCCCGCGCGTGTTGATCGTCGGCGATTCCATTTCGATCGGCTACACCCCGCGCGTCCGGAAACTGCTCAACGGCCAGGCCAACGTGCATCGTCCGACCACCAACTGCCGCTGGTCCGCCTTCGGCAACGAGCACATCAAGGAGTGGGTCGGGGACACGAAGTGGGATGTCATCCATTTCAACTGGGGATTGCACGACCTGAAATACATCGGGCCAAAAGGGGAGAATCTTGTGCCGAAGGAAAAGGGTGGTCATCAACAGGTGCCGATTGATGAATACTCGAAGAACCTGGAAACCCTGGTGCAGCGGTTGAAGAAAACGGGTGCCAAATTGATCTGGCGAAATACCACGCCGGTACCGCCTGGCTCAGCGGGTCGTTACGTGGGTGATTCGGTCAATTACAACGAAGCTGCCGCGAAGGTCATGAAAAAGCATGGCGTGCCGACGCATGACCTCTACACGATCAGTAAAGAACGGATGAAAGAACTTATGCTCCCCGCCAACGTGCATTACACGAAGGACGGATATCAGGTGTTGGCAAAAGACGTGGCGCGGGTAATCGAAGAGGCGTTGAAGTAGGTTTCACTCGCGGCTACGCGGGATTGACGGGAGCGTCTTGGAATCCATTGGAGCGCGGCATTCGTGCCGCAGAGACGTGAAAACCACCGAAGCCGTCCGAACCTGGTGAGGTGCTTTCGATGGGGACGATTTTCTGCCGCCTACTTCGCCGAAAACGAATAGGCCGTCGTGGACTGATAGGTCTCGCCGGGCTTGAGAATCGTGTTCGGGAAATTCGGGTGATTGACTGAGTCCGGGTAGTGCTGGGTTTCCAGGCAAAGCGCGCTGCGGTGCGCATACGTTTTGCCATTTTTGCCCTTCTGTCCCTTCAGAAAGTTGCCGCTGTAAAACTGCATGCCCGGCTCGGTCGTGCGGATGGTCAGCGTGCGGCCCGATTTGGGTTCCCGCAACACGGCGGCCAGCGTCATCTTCTCGCCTTTCTTCGTGTTCAGCACAAAATTGTGGTCGTAACCAATGGCGGCGGTGTCATCGAGTGTCTTGATGCGCGCGCCAATCTTCGTCATCTTGCGGAAATCGAGCGGCGTACCTTCGACGGATTCGATTTTGCCGGTCGGAATCAACGTGTCATCCGTGGGAGTGTATTTGTCGGCATTAAGCTTCAGCATGTGATCGAGCACGGTTGGAGAACCGGCGCCGGCGAGATTGAAATAGGCATGGTTCGTCAGGTTCACCGGGGTGTCCTTGTCGGTCTTCGCCGTGTAGTGGATGCGCAGCACGTTCTCCTCGGCGATGACGTAGCTGACGGTGATGGTAAGCGTTCCGGGATAACCTTCCTCGCCGTCCGGACTTTTGTAGCTGAACCGGATGCCCGCGAGACCGGACTTGGGTTTGAAGGGCGCCGCCTTCCAGATGACCTTGTCCAGACTGCGCTTGACGCCGCCGTGCAGGTGATTGGGTTCATTGTTGATGGCGAGCGTGTATTCCTTGCGGTTGAGAGTGAATTTTCCCTTGGCAATGCGGTTGCAGACCCGGCCGGTCGTGCAGCCGAAATATTGATTATCTTCGGACTGGTAACCGCTGGCGTCGTCCCAGCCGTTGATGACGTCCGCGCTCTTGCCATTCTTGTCGGGCACATGGAGTTCCACCAGTGTCGCGCCGAGCGTGCTGATCTTCACAATCATACCCTTGTCATTCTTGAGGGTGTAAAGCTGCGCGGCCTTCCCGTCACTCGTCTTGCCAAAGGCGACGGGCTTCTCGACCGCCACGTCAGCGGCGGAGAGGGAAAGTGCCGTCAGCGTCACAATGGCTGCGAGGGAAGTTTGTTGGATCATGGATTTCATAATGCAATTGATTCGGGTTCGTCGGGTCGTGTTGAATTGATACCGTCCAACGAAAGTCAGGTCAAGCAGAGCGG
>CALBIE010000222.1 GCA_937893495.1 uncultured Verrucomicrobiales bacterium
CGGTTCACACACGAGCCGATTGTCCCGCCGACACCGACGCGTTCGCCGGAGCAGATTCTTGCCGAACTGTCCGCTGTGTCCGACCGTCAACCCACTGCGGCATTGGAAAGCGCCGACACCCATCGTGAGGTTCTCGTGAAACCGTTGTTGCAGGCCATTGAAAAAGGCCTGACCGATCCGACGGGCCTGACCGAGAGCGAAGCGATGCTGTTCAACTACGCCACCTACCTGCTGGCGAAATGGCGGGAGACACGCGCCTATCCGTACCTGATTCGCTGGCTGTCACTGCCGGGCGAGGAGGCGTTTGACCTGGGGGGCGACACGGTGACGGACGATGGCTGCCGGATGCTGGCGTCGGTGTTCGACGGCGATTTTGAACCAATCAAACAACTCATCCTGAATCGTGAGGCGAACGAATACTGCCGCGGCCAGGCGGTGCAGTCGCTGTCCATGCTGGCCATCTGGGCCGAAGTGCCGAGTGCGATGGTGGAGGAATATTTTCTATGGCTGGCACGCGAGGGATTGGAACGCGAATACAGCCACGTCTGGGAAAACCTGGCCTCCGCCTGCGCCGACATGGAGGCGTTGGCGGTTTTTCCTGAATTGCGGCGAGCCTACGCCGACAAGTTGATCTCGCCCGGTTTCATGTCCCAATCAAAACTCGATGAGATCGAAGCCGGCCCGCGCGGCAACTGGATCAAGGAGCAGCGCGAATGGCATCCCCCCATCACGGATGTCGTCGCGGCCACCGGCTGGTGGCAATGCTTCAACAACGATCTTGAAATCAAAAAACGACGGGCGGAGTTCCTGGAGGATTACGCGAACGAACAGGGTCCGACGACAATCGATCAGCCCTACGTCGCTCCCACGAAAACAGGCCGCAACGATCCGTGCCCCTGCGGCAGCGGCAAGAAATACAAGAAGTGCTGCGGTAAATAGCTCCGTATGAACCGAACCGACCTGCGACAACGGGCGCTCAACGCCGCTGATCACTGTCTCAAGACCAAACGACACATCGCCTTGGTGGACGTGTTCATCGAGATAGGCCGCCTCTCGCGCCAGGACTATGATGCCTGGCGCCACGGTCGGGTGCCATACCTCGAACGCGTCATCACCCTGAACCTGAGCCAGATCAACGAAGCCTGTCGCACCGTGCATGCCAACAGCAGGAAAGGCGGACTCAAGGCAAGCTGGACCGCTTATGTGAAGCGGGGAAAGGGCAGTCGCCCGCCATTGCGGTTTACCAAATCCGGCAACGCGGTTCTCGAGCGACAATGGGCTACCCATTACCTTTCGCCGAATCTCGCGCCGTCTGGCAATGCTCCCGAAAGTGATTCCCCCGTGCAGAACACTCGCGCATCTGCACCCTGAACCAGGCTGTCCGAGGGCCGCGCACCAGCTTGGAAGTGCGGGATGACGCGCCGCCATGTGCCGAGCCCGTCCTCTGCGTTTCGTATTACGTATTCAGACTTGACCCATTGGGAACAAAGAAATTCTTTCCAAGCGTCTTGACCCGGCTAATTCTCTCCCATCATCAATTCGTTATGAAAAAATCTGTTTCGATACTTTTCGCATCGTTGACGCTGGGCCTGTCAACCCGCGCCGACGTCAAGTTGCCAGCCATCTTTTCCGATCACATGGTCTTGCAACGGGATGCCGAGGTGCCCGTCTGGGGATGGGCCGCTCCAGGCGAAAAAGTCACGGTTTCCATCGCCGGACAGACCGCAAATGCCACGGCCGGAAAAGACGGCAAATGGCAGGTGGATCTCGCACCGATGATACCCGGCCGAACCCATACTCTGACCGTGCAGGGCAAGAATACGCTCACAATGAAAGACGTGCTTATCGGCGATGTCTGGCTCGGCAGCGGCCAATCCAACATGGCGATGAAAGTGTTTGCGTCCAATGATCCGGAAAAGGAAAAGACCGTCGCGAATTATCCGCGCATCCGGATGTTCACCGTCTCCTCCAGCACGGCGCTGGAACCGCAGGAAGACTGCAGGGGTTCGTGGGCGGTGTGTTCGCCCGTCACCGTTGGCGCGTTTTCCGCCACGGCGTATTTTTTCGGACGCGAACTGCACGACAAACTCAACGTCCCGATTGGCCTGATCAATTCCTCCGTCGGCGGCACGCCCATTGAATCGTGGACCAGCCTTGCGGCGCAGAAACGCAACAAGGAACTAACGCCACTCATGTCACAACTTGAGACACAGGTATCCAACTACAATCCCGCCGAAGAGAAGATCAAATTCGAGAAAGCGCTGGCAGCGTGGGAGGGGCGCGCCGCGAAAGCAAAGGCGGCCGGAAAGAAAGCACCCCGGAAACCGCGCTTGGCCGGCCCGCCGATGTTGAACTCCGCCTATCCCGGCGCGCTTTTCAACGGCAAAATTTCCCCGCTCGTTCCCTACGCGCTCAAGGGCGCCATCTGGTATCAGGGCGAGCGCAATTCCGGCCCGGGCAATGCCGAGCTTTATCGGCATCAGCTTCCCCTGCTCATCAGCGATTGGCGCACGCGCTGGGCGCTGGGCGATTTCCCGTTCGCATGGGTGCAGTTGCCGAACTTCAACGCCGCCGCGCGCGACTGGCCGACGATTCGCGAGTCGATGCTGCTCACGTTGAAAACGCCCAACACGGGCATGGCCATCACGATCGATGTCGGCGATCCCAAGGACATCCATCCGAAAAACAAACAGGCGGTCGGCAAACGACTGGCGATGTGGGCGCTCGGGGATGTTTACAAATTTGACATCGCGACCAGCGGTCCACTGCCGGAGAAGCTGGCAATCAAGGACGGCAAGGTGACGGTCACGTTCGATCATACCAATGGCGGGTTGCGGGCGAAGGAAGGGGAACTGAAGGGATTCGAGATCGCGGGTGCAGACGGAAAATGGCATCCGGCGAAAGCCTCAGTTCACCACGAAATCTGCGTCGTCGCTCACAGCGATCAGGTGAAGGATCCAAAGGCAATTCGTTACGCCTGGTCTGACAATCCAACATGCAATCTCTACAACGGCGCAAAGCTGCCCGCGTCACCGTTTCGACTGCCCCACTGACACGCCACGATATTGAAGCCGATCAACGCGAAACCTTAAATCTCCGACGGAACCATGCAGTCGGAGCGCGGCATTGATGCCGCAGGAACGTGGAATTTCCAATCGGCCCACGAAGTATTGAGTCGATGGTTCTGACACGCAAAAGGGTGTTTTGTTCCGCCAACCCGGGAGAGTGCGTGAGCGCTGCCTGCGAACGGACGCTTCTGCGGCATGAATGCCGCGCTCCCGTCGGTTCAACCGTATTGTTCCGGCTCAGACTATTGCGGGAATAGTGGTGGCGTCTCTTTCCGGTCAGGCGAAGCGGATTCTTGGCAATACCGCTGTAGGCCGGGTGCCCTCACCCGGCGTTTGTAGATTTGAAAATCGCATCTGTGTCGGGTGAGGCATCCGGCCTACCTGACTTACTGTTTATCCACCAAACTCTTCACGCAGCATCCGCGCCGCCTCGGCTTCATTGCGCAGCTTCTGATACGCCTCGTCAATCGGCACCACAGCCCCGGAGCCCGGCGCAAATCCGCAATCGGGATTCATCGTGATGCGTTTCGGATCAATCACCGCCGCCGCCTTGCGCACCCGCGCCGCGATGGTCTCCGGATCGTCGATCTTGCCCGGCATCACATCGACGCAGCCGAGGCCGATTTCAAAATCTTCGCGCAATTGTTTCAACACCTCGAAATCCCCCGAGCCTGGTGCCGTGAACTCCATGGTGATGTGCTGCACGTTAAGTCGGTTGAGTTGTCCGATAATTGGATCAAAACAACCCTGGTGCCCTGCGTCGCCACGCACTCTCGCTCCCGCGCGCCGGCAAAGATGTTCGGCAAACTTCACACCCGTGATCCCATCCACCAATTGATTGATCATGTCGGCGGCAAAGTCCGCCGCCCGATCCGGATCGTCGTATTGACTGCGCACATCGGCATCCACAAACAAGCAGAGATGCGGGTCGTCAATCTGGATGATGTCGGCTCCGGCCTCTTTCAGCAATTCCGCCTCGCGTCGCAGCACGGGAACGCAATCGCGCACAAAATCGTCGCGATTCGGATAGGCTTTCGCCGATTTCACCGCATCCCACATCCGTTCCCCGAGCAAAGCGGGTGATGGCAGGGTTGCCTTGATTTGTTTTGAGGTGATGCTTTTGACAAAGGTCACTTCGCGCGCGATGAATCCCGGCGTTTTTGGCGCCAGCCGTTCGGTCACGACGGTCATCGGCCGGCCATCCGCCGCGCGGCTGAGTTCGAATCCATGCGCGAGTTCGGCGATGACGCCGATGTAGGACTTGCGTCGCCATTCGCCGTCGGTCACCACGTCGATGCCCGCCTGTTCCTGCACGGCAACGATGTAACGCACGGCGGCGTCCATTCGTTTTTCGTATTCCTCGGGCGACACGTCGGCGTCACCCATGATGAGGTCCTTGACGAAATCAGATCGCGGCATCGAGCCGATGACCGAAGCAGGGAATAATGTTCCAGTGGGCATGATCTTTTCCTGTGATTAGTCAGTTGCGACTCGACCGCGCCATTGCCGCTGAGCGAGTTCAAAATCCTGTTGCGTGTCGATTTCCATGTATTCGCCCGCCGTGTCCACGTGATGCATGGCGACGCCCGCCTCCAGCATTTCCTGAAACAGATGAATCTTGTAAGCCTTCTCAAAAACTTTTGCCTCGCGGAATGGTTTACCGGAATATTGCGCCTTACAACGCACGTAGTGATCCTCCAGTAAGGCCGCACTGCTGGCGTCGAAGCGCGCCACGCCCGTGTACTCTCCATGCGCCTCGGCCGGCGGTATGCCACGATGAATGCGAGTGACGGCCCCGTTCGCCACCGTCACCTTTTCGGCATCGTCCGGCGGATGCTCGGTCCGGAATTCGTATCGCTTCTCCCAGCCGGTGTCCACAGCGAGCGAGATCGGAGCCGAATGTTCCAACAAACCACGAATCAGATTCGCGGAAAACAGAATATCCGAATAACAGCACAGGAATGGTTCGTTCATCAAATCGCGCGCGTGCATCAGCGACTCAAGGATGTTGTTGTTCGCCCAATCCTCGTTGTGACGAAAGGTAAATTGAGGATAGTCGGTTCGAACTTTTTCGATCTGGTATCCGCCCACAAAACAAATGTCCGTAATGCCCACGTCGCTGAACGCTGCCAGCGCCCAATCCAAAATTCGTCGATGTCGAACCTCGGCGAAACACTTGGGTGAATCCGCCGTGGTCGGCATCAAGCGACTTCCCCGTCCCGCGCCAATAATGATTGCTCTCATGCCAGTTCTTCTCCCGCCGTCGGGCCGCGATTCCACAGCAAGGCAATCACCGCACTGCCCGCGATTGCGCAACCGGCCCAAAACGCCAGCGCGCTTGACCAGCCGTGATGATCCACGA
>CALBIE010000223.1 GCA_937893495.1 uncultured Verrucomicrobiales bacterium
CTGGAAGACGAAAAAGCAAAGAAAAACTGGCACCAGAAATTTGTTGATCTCATCCACCTCCACTGCGATCAGGACAAGGGTTTTGAGGCGATTCCTCTCTGGAAACTCGTCCAATCGGGCGACGATGAATTCATCGTCTCGTGGGGAGAGAAGGAGTGGTGCCAGGTCTATTCCCGGAACCTGGAAGGCATGCTCGACCGTTACGCCTACAGTCTCACCGACAAACGCTGGGCCTACGGCGCCATGCCGCTGAACTCCGCCGTAGTTGATAAATACTTCGAAAAGAATCTCGCGTGAGCCGCGACTATCGGCCCGACGATTTCGAACGTCCCTTTTTCAGAAACGCCTCCGTCCTGTCCCTCGCTTCAACTGTCTGTAAGCATCGATAAAATGCTGCCAGATCGTCCACATGCGATGACTCCTTCCCGACTCCCGCCAGGGTATGAATGCGTTGCTTCGCTTCCCGCAGAGCATCCGGTGCCTGCTCCAGCAATCTACGGCAGAATCGTTCCGCCTCACCCGCCAATCGCATCGCTGGAACTATTCGATTGAGCATTCCCCATTCGAACGCGCGTTGGGCATCGATCGTTTCTCCCATCAGGGCAAGTTCAAGCAGTCGGTTACGACCGAGCAATTCAAATGCCTGCGCAATGGCATAAGCCGGTGGCCAGCCCAGGTTGATCTCCGGCAGTCCGAGTTTTGCGCTGCGCGCGGCAATCCGAAAATCGCATGACGCCGCAAGCATGAATCCGCCACCGAGGCAATGGCCATGTATCGCCGCCACGATGATTTGCGGTAACTTCGTCAACGCGATGCAGTTCAACGCCCGCTGCGTGTTCAACCTGAGGATCTCGTCGTTCGACAGAGCGCTCGCCTCTTTCACATCATCCCCTGCACAAAAGGACTTTCCATTGCCGCTCAACATTACCACGCGTACGTCGGGGCGATTTTCCAGCCACTGAATCAGCAACCCGAACTCCCGGGTCATGACGCTGTCAAAGCAATTCAGTTTTTCAGGGCGATTCAAAACAACGTGGACCCACTCGCTCTCCAATGTAACTGATAACCGCTCGAGTCGAGGAACGTCCGTGGAACTCGCATCCGGTGTGTCCGGCACTGCCTTTCGTGCCAGTCGTGGTTTGAATTTCTCCAACTTGATAATCGCCCGCCGATGGGTCCCTCGCCCGATTTCCTCCTGTTCGTCGAAAGCGGTCACTTTGAACTCGATCAACGTCCGATCCACACTCGTCACCTCAGCGACTGCGCGAACCCGGTGACCCAGCGGTGTCGCCGCGAGATGATCTACATACACATTGATTCCCACGGATTCCTCGCCCGATTCGAAAAACGGCTCCAGGACCTTGCGCGCGGCATGCTCCATCAGGTTGATCATCGACGGAGTCGAGAAGACCGAAGTGTTACCGCTGAGCCGGATTATTTCGCCCGAGCTGACGAGAGTTTTCAGTTCAGCCTGATGTCCAATGGCGAGGCCCGGTTTCATTCAAAGGGAAATCAATATGTCTCGACATCCAATCCGGCAACAGGGCGAAACTCGCCATCGTTGTTGGCAATCAAGGAGTGACCCGAGGCCAAGGCAGTGGCCGTGTTCCACATTTCGTCGCCGCCGATCAATTCATCCATTGATACTCAGGGATCCGGTCATGGGCGCTGGCTTCCTCGGCAGTTTTCAGGTATCGCTCGCTGACACGGGCTCCTCCTGAACGGATATATTCACGCAATTCCAAACCAGAGGGCGGAGCGCCATCAAAAGACGCTCGACGAACGACGGCCGAGAACGACTCGCCACTCCGTTTGGCTGAGCGCAGCTTCTCGTAGGCATCCATTTCCAGTGAAATCGTCTTTGTTGGCATGCATGAAAAATACACGAAACACGGAAAAAGTCTATCGTGCAGGAGTTGCTCTAGCGCATGAGCGGAACGTACGCTTGAAGTGGCTGCGGCGGTAGGTGCAGCGATGATCTCCGATTATGGCGGCGAAGTCACCAACAGGCGAATGCTCATGCGTATATCCGGAGCTTGTCTGCTCATTCCAATCCATTGAGGAATGTACTGAGAATTCGTTGCGTGCGCCGGTAACCTGTGTCTTCCTTTTCGGCCTCGTCCAGCGAATATACTGGGAGCAAACGCCAGCCGCTTTGGTCAGGTAACGAAATGTCCCACCATCTGCCGTCTCGCTCGATCCAGTAGCTTATCGGTCGATTGGAATCCGCCCGCTGCGATGGCCACCCGACTTCGTCCCCGAGATTGGGTGGCTCCCATTCGGCACCATCAGAGTGATCCACGATACGGGCTCCCTTGCTCCTGAAAAGTCGAAGCAGTCCGTGTTCCGCGACTTTGCCAAGCGCGATGACGACCCTGCTTTTGGACGCAACAAGTCGTTCCCAGTTCCAGGTTTCGGCTGCTTGGACATATTCGTGATAGAGGAGGTGATAAAGGCGACGATCATCCACATTCCGGATATGCGAGCCGTCCAGGCGTTCGTCGCTGTATTGGTCGTCGCCTTCCCCAACGGGCTCGGACTGAGTCAAAAATGAACCTCGGCACAGATTGAAGTAGCATAGGTCGGCGGCAGTTCGGAAAGGGAACAGCAGATGTTCGATCTGGCAGAAGTGGCCGTAGTCGCTGTCCCACAGCACGTGCTCAGCGAACAGTCTCAGAAAGGCATCGGCGCCACCTGCGGCCCGGTAGTCCGCCAACTTCAATCCGGCCCAGTAGCGGCCGCGTTCGGCGATGACTGGCGGATAACTGGGACCAATCACAGTCACGCCGGTGTCTGTAGAGCATCTGCGTCCCACCCAGTCGGGGATCCACGGCAACGGGTCTTCGGTGTCGTATCCTCCCGTCAGCCGATGCCCTTCATGCGTGAACGCTTCCTCGCCCACCATGGCCTGTTGACAGCCATATTTACCAGAGAACCGAACTCCGTCGGATCTCATGTCGTGGACGGCTCCCATCATTATGGGAGAAATCTCCCAAATCTTTTGATTGATTTGATCGTTCTCGACGCGGTCTTCGTGCGCCCAGAATTCCAACGTCTCTCTGCTTTCAGGATTCATAATCGTGGATTCTCACAGACGGGCCACCGGTTGTATAGGGTCAGTTTTTGTTCACAAATCCAGTCCTTTCGCCGGGACGTACAAGGAGTCAGGATGTCGTCCATGGAATACCAGATGAAAGCACCGCCCGAGATCAGACGAATTCTACAGGAGCTACGGGCGACAATCCTCCGTTCGTCGGCGTCGGATTTGAACGATACAAAGAACGGAGAGCCCCGCGAAGGATGGCGGGGCGCGGATGTGATCGTGACGGATGATTTCGAACGCGAGCCGGGTTGGATGGAATCGCACAAACTCTGGGTTCGGACCCGGCACGCCAGCCCATTGGGCTGGCTCTTCCGGCGGGTTCGGGACGCCTTTTACGGGTGGTATGATTTCCGGAACAAATATGGCTTCTTCGGATCGCTCGGCAGTGTCGCTCTGGATTATCTGGTGCAACATCAGCCTGAATCGGAGGACCATCGTCCCCTGTTGCTGGCGGTGTTGGCTCAAGGCGAGAGCTGGGCCGATGTCCTTGATCGGGACGACTGTCTGCCGGACAATGCTCCAATAGTCATCCACCTGAAGGACCCCGAGGGTCGCCAGCTTCGGGTCGATGTCGCCACGGGAAAGGAGACCATTTGACCGCACCGTTATCATCATGCCATGCCAAGTCAATCCGTTGACCATCACTGCTTCCCTTTCGCCGACCACGGACAGCTTGATGACCTCATTGCGTTCCGCGAGGGGGCGCTCGTCGAGCGGGAGGCCGAGTTTCGTCGGCTGCGCCGGAAGAAGATGCTGCGTCTTTGCGTATTGTTTCGTTATCTGCTTCAGATGGGCATGCAGGGGAATTCGCTCCACCCCTCCAACCCAACCTGGTTGGCTCAACGCGTCCGGTTGGCCATTCAGGGGAACAAGGTGGACACCACGCCCTTCGACCCCTTGCTGAATCTGCTGACCGACGCGGACGGGGAACCATTCCGCGCGGGAAACAACGCCGCGGAAGCCGCCAACCTGCCCATGATTCTGGAAGGCGAACTGGAACGTCTGACCGGTTCACCGGAAAGGGCCTGGAAGCAGGACCACAAGTTCACCGAATACAAACGGAGCCTGACACGGAACCGCGAGTTCAAGGCCGATTGGCGGATGATCAAAAAACACTTCGACCTCCGGCGGTTTCAGGACAGCAAGGGCATCATCCGCCGTTCCCGATTGGGGGAACGGAACTGGAAACCGGACGAACATCCCGATCTCCGGATCACCGCCGACGGCTTCCGGACCGTGTTCGATTTTTTCTGCTGGAAATGGTTCGTTTACGCCATGCGCGACGACGAGCCGCTGCCCGAAAAGCTGTCCTACACCATCACTCCCTTCGGCACCCAGATCTTCATCCCCGGCTACTGGAGCTTCGACAAATCCCGTGACCTGGATTGGAAACGCATCACGGCATTGCACAACGCCAGAGGTATGCAGCGCCAGGGCCGGAAGCTCGCGGAGAACAGGAAACAAAAGGCCGCTCAGCTCAAGCGGCTGGCGGCCGCCAACGAGGATGCCAAGAAGCGAAAGCTACGCGGCGAATTACGGATGAGATTCCTGAAAACAAAGGCCGGATTGACCTCGGAGACAGATGACCGGCAGGTGCGGCGGTTGTTGAAGGAAGCGTCAGCCTGACGGCTCCCTCACGCAAGAAGCATGGGAATCCTGCCTCGGATTGCTGCAAGGTAGTCTTCCGTCCAACAGGTTGCATGCCTCGAAGGATGACAAATTGGCAATAATCGCCATTTGCGACGCTGACGACTGATTCTCCAACAAGAATCTTGTCTCTGTGCCCAATCACCCAGATGCCAACCATTGTGAGCATAGCTTCGCACCCAATCACCGTTCGCATTCGGTTCGGCCAATGGGCCGCCGTTGAAATTGTCTCCCCTCGTGGTTTCGGCAGCGCAACCCTTCTCTACCATAAGTTTCAGGATTCCATGTTCGGCAATTGATCCCAATGCCAGAATCGCTTTCACTTTGCCGTTAGTGATTCTTTTCCATAGCCAATTCCCCGAGCGGTGATCTGAAAAGTATGCGTGGAAAACGTTTGCCCCGCGCCTGACGTCTCCATCGCCCCCCTTGTCGCGACGACTCACTTCGTAACTGAAATAGTGAGGCTCGTTTGGATACGGATTCACTTCGACAATTTTCCGTTTCACAAATGAACCCTTGCAAAGATCTGTCAGGCAATATTTGCGTGGGAGGAACAAGTTTTCGGCGATTCCAGCAAGAAGCCTTTCAATCTGCCAATAATAGCTCTTGTCCGCATGAATCACCTCATCAAAGAACAATTCCTGAAAATCTCCTGACCGCATTGCTGAAGCCCATCGATATGCCAGTTTCGGAATGGCATTTCGTTCCCCCGCATTCCCGTAGCCCCGGATAAACGGTGCATAGGCGGAACCCACAATCAGCAAGCTCCCTTTTTTGCCATAGTCCTTGCCCACGAGATCGGGCACCCAAGGCAGCGGATTTTCGTCGAAACCCGCGTCTCCGAGCATCGCCTGCTGGCACCCGAAGTCTCCGTTAAAACGACGTTCCCCATCGTCGTTTGTTTGCGCGTGAACGTCGCGTTGCAGTTTGGGTGAGTTTCTCCAGATTTCCTGATTGAGCGTGTCATCCAAATCGAAGTCATCAATGTTCCAAGGCATAGCAAGAGTCTAGTTCACGGGGTTCAATTGTCAGCTAACGTACCGATATTACGGGAGGAAACAAGGACAAAGCATGTGACCAATGCTTGTCCTTACGCCCGTCGGAATACCTTTTGCAGGATACCCGCATGCAAACAGGCCTTTCAGTTCGTACCGAAATGAATCCGTCGCTTGCCCATGACGTGATCGCGTATGCCGAACGCTGCGCCGGTCATCCGTGGTCGGAAGAATCACCGGAGCAGACACACGCCTGCTGGCAGTCGCGTTGTCTTGTCGAGTATCCGGGGCCGTCACCGGCGATTGACGCCTTGTTCTTAAAGAAGAACACGATACGACCCAACACCATTTTCGTGAGCCTTGAAGATTCGGAAAGAGTGATCGCCCTCCGTGTCCTGCTGGCGGATTCCGGCGTGTCCATCAGGCAGCTTCGGTCTGGATTCGAGGATGTGCACTTCCCGCCCTTTACCGTCGCCGTGTCGAGTTTTGCCCGATCTTCACTTCATATTGTCCGGGGCAACCCCGAGTCATGGCCTTGCGCAGTGATCAAGAGCATCGAAGGCGAGCGTCCCGTGTTGGTGATTGTTGAAGGACTTCAATTCGGCCGTGGCACCGAGAGGTCTTTGGCTTTTGCGTCATCGTCCGAGGTGATTCATTGCGCCGCAGCCAACCATTCCAGACTCCTTCTGTTTGATTAGGCGCATGGCAACTGGCGCGCTGGTGAGACCAGCAACAGAACTTCAAAGGCCTCCAGCGAAAGCTATCGCACGATGATAAACAGCGAACCTGATAAGTAGGCGGCTCAACCAAAAGTGCGCTTGAGCCGCGAGCGGTGATACGCCCGGCGTTGCTCGCCCGTCATTTTACCGAAATCCGGCTTTCCCGACTCCTTCGTCGGCCATTCTGTCACCGGACTTTCTGATGACTTTCTCTTCTTCCCGACAGCCGCTACCGAATTATTGCGAAC